>DATMPQ010000269.1:0-6796 GCA_035567015.1 Chthoniobacterales bacterium
GTTGGCATTCCATGCGAGTTCTTACGCTGTCGTCTTCACCGCTATCGGATAAAAGTTTCAGGATCGGGCTTGGCGTCGTCGTAATTTTCGCGGCCGCGGAAATTTTGAGCGCCGCATATTACTGCATTAGCCGAATTCCCATTTCCCAGGCACCGGTGCAGCCACGCGTCATCGCGATGAGGATGCCGTCTGTTTCGTCCGCCGTAGTTCCGGCTTCCGCAAGAGAGGCGTCTCCGCCGCCTGCACCCGCGCCATCCGTTATCGATCGACTCTTAGAAGAAGCGACCGCGCTCCGCGCTCGGGGAGACACGGCCAACGCGCTCGCCCGGTTGCAAGAGGCATCAGAACGGGATCCAAAAAACGCCAAAGTGCTTGAGGAGACGGCGAAGATCTACGAATCCATCCAGAACTTCGATCGTTCAAACGAAACCTGGCGCAAGATCCAGGAGATTGGCCCTTCAGCAGGTGCTTCGTTCGAGTTGGCTGCTACCCGATTGAAATTGGGAGTTCCGACCCCAACCCCGGCGGCAGCGGAGCCAGGTCTTCCCGGTCCGGCGCGACTCGATCTTGGAACTTCGCGCACGGACGCGAATGGAACTCTGGAGGGATCGAACCTTGGAATCACTGAAGTCACGGCCACGGAAACGCCTGACCCCGACGCCGAGACGAATCTGACCCTTCGGATCGGCGTAAAAAAACGGCCCAATGCCGCGATTGACCACACCAAGGTGAAGATTCAGGTGTACTTTTACGACACCGTGGACGACAAAGACATCAAGCTCACGGATGCAGATGTGACGTACGAATGGCTAACGCCCAACCACGATTGGGCCGGTTCCGATCCAGAGATGCTGGCCGTGACTTACACGCGGCCGAAAAACAGCGTGTTATCACCGGAGGCGGCTTTGTCTGCAGCCGCAGCCGCGGTCAATCCCGGAAACAAGAGTCGAGCGAGCAAGCGTGGCCCAGCGACGGCTGGGGAAAGTGGCCGGCGGAAGTATCTCGGCTACATTGTGCGCGTTTACTACGATGATCAACTGCAAGCCGTTCGCGCGGATCCCACAGGGCTATTGAAGCTTTACCCTCCATCCCCCACTGCTTCGCCGTAATGCAATCGCTGATCGTGCACCACGACACTGAGATCGGCGAGCAACTGGTGCAAACGGCGAGAGATTTGATTGAAGCAGTGGCACGCGGCAAGCAGCAGAAGCTGGCACAGGAACGGGGCCAGCGCGGTTGAGCGAATCCAGGCTGGAAAAAACCGGGCTTACTTTTATGCGACGAGTTGCGTTATTCTATCGCGCCGTGAAGCGCGCGCTGCCGTTGGCCTGCCTTTTTTTGCTCGTGGCCAGAGGCGAGGCGCAAATTCAGGTCGATCTAAGATTGAGGCGGTTACAACACGTCACTTACGAACCAGTCACGGTGACGCTCACCATCACCAATCTCGCCGGGCGCGATGTCGATCTTCGCAACGCCGATGGTCAGCCTTGGTTTGGACTGGAAGTGACCGGAAGCGAAGGCCAGCCTATCGCCCCGGTCACCACCGATAACACGCAGTTGCCGCTCAAAATCGAAGCGGGCAAGAGAGTCACGCAAAAAATCAATCTCACTTCGCTGTATCCCGTGTACGACTTCGGCACTTATCATGTTCGCGCGCACGTTTACTTCGCGGATTTAAGCAGGTTTTTTTATTCGCGAACAAAAGTGTTCGAGGTGACCGACGCGCGACCAATCTGGCAAAAGACGGTCGGCATTCCCGAAGGGGCTCCCGGCCCCGGCAGCGCGCGCACCTATTCGCTGCTCACGAATCGTTTCCCCGATCACACATCCCTCTACGTGCGCGTCGAGGACAAGGACAGTGGCATTGTCTACGCGACGTATTCGTTAGGCCGCGCCATTGCCTTCAACGAACCGCAAGCGGAACTTGATCGCGCGAATCAACTGCACGTGCTCCATTGCGCGACGCCGCGCTGTTGGGCGTATTCGCGCGTGGGGCTGAATGGTGAACTGCTGGCACGTTCATCCTTTATGGAAATGAAGACGCGGCCGCGCCTCTTTCATGCTGCCGATGGCGCGGTCGGGGTGCGTGGCGGCATGCTCGAGAGCCGGGCAGCGCCATCCGCCCGCAACCGCGCCCCAAAATTGTCTGACCGGCCGGCAAAAATGCCGAAGGACGACTAATATGTGGCAAAGTTCTTCCCAGCGCAGTTGTGGCCTCGGTTGGTTGTCGATTGCAGGCCTGGCATGCGCGCTCGCATCTCCCAGCCAGAGCTCCGCGTCGCAATCGAAAAGTCGCGACACGAGCGCGCAAACCAGCTCCTCCACGGTTGTCGTGATCGATGCCGGTCACGGCGGTTTTGATCGTGGCGGCATTCCTAGTCAACGCATCGCGGAAAAAACCATGACGCTCGACGTCGCGCTACGTCTGAGAAAGAAATTGATCGAGGCCGGCTATCGCGTCGTCATGACGCGCGACAGCGATGTCTTTGTGCCCCTGCCGGGGCGCGTCTCGGTGGCCAATTCCAATCAGAACGCGATTTTCATCTGTATCCATTTCAATTCCGCTACCCGCACCGAAGCCAACGGAATCGAGACCTATTACTACCGCCGCGATGCCATGGCTCTGGCCGCCAACATCCACCGAAATGTTATCGCCGGCGCGCCTTCGGAGAACCGCGGGATTCGCCGGCGCGGCTATTATGTCCTCCGCAAAACAAACATCCCAGCGGTCCTGGTGGAATGCGGATTTCTGACCAACCCGGCCGAAGGGCAGCTCGCCCTCACCGCGGCCTATCGAGACAAATTAGCCGAGGAAATTACTCGCGGAATTTTGGGAAAACCTGCCCTGGTCGCGCGTGCGCCGGCGTCACACTACTATCCTCCGGCCACCGAAGTGGAAGCTCAGCCGTTTAACGGCTATGTCGGCACCGATTTCATCAAAGCCCCACCGGAAAGCTCCAGTGCGCGGCATCGGAAACGATCGAAAGGAACACGGAGCAAGAGGTCCTCGCATCAAACGACCGCTCAGAGAACCAAAAGCGGGGACCACACGCCGGCAAAGAAATCGATGCGAGAGCATGCGGAGGATTGATTGGACTCGCCGATTCTTAGTTCGGCGCAGATGCGGGACGCGGAAGAAGCCGCGTTCGCGCGCGGCGTCGAAGTTGAGGCATTAATGGACCAGGCAGGCGCGGGTATTGCCCGAGCCGTCTCTAAATTTTTTCCGTATCCTGGGAGGTGCATTGTTTACGCCGGAAAAGGTCACAACGGGGGTGACGCCCTGGTGGCGGCGGAACGCTTGGAGCGCGCCGGATGGAAAATCGACATCCACCTCGCCTTCCCCGAAGACGATTGCAGCGAACTGACGCGGAAAAAACTTCAAGAACTGCGCGACACCAACGACCCTCCGGCCGCCGCCCTATCGGCGGCGCGCGGCGCGGGCGTTGCAAGCGCCTCAGCGTCGCGTTTCGCACAGCGAAATGGCTACACAATCATCCTTGATGGTTTGCTCGGCGTCGGCGCCAAACATTTTTTACGCGAACCGATTCGTGCAGCCGCACGCCAGATCAATCAACTGCGCCGCGAGCAAAATGCATTTGTCTTCGCGGTCGATCTTCCGACTGGTCTCGACAGCGATTCCGGCGAAACCGATCCCGATTGCGTTGTCTCGGATTTCACGATCACGATCGCCTTTGCCAAGCATGGGTTGATTGCAGATGCGGCGCTCGACTTCGTTGGCCGCCTTGAAGTTGTTCCGCTTCCCGATCTCACGCCGAGAGATAGCGCGTCCAACGAACTCATCGCCGCCACTCATTCTCTCAGTTCGCTTTTGCCGCGGCGGAAATTCAGCGCTTACAAAAATCAATTTGGGCGCATCGGAGTCATTGCCGGTTCGAAAGGATTCATCGGTGCCGCGTTAATGACCGCACAAGGCGCCCTGCGCGCCGGCGCTGGTCTCATGGACGTTTTTGTCCCGGAAGAGATTTATCCAATCGTTGCCGCCGCTGGACCAGTTGAAGCAATGGTAAAACCAGTGCACTCCTATCGCGACTTGCTCGAGGAAAAGATCGACATCTGGGCGGTCGGACCCGGCTTAGGAAAATCGCGCGCCAGCGAAGTGCTTCAGCTGATCGAGCGCGCGGAGCAACCGATGGTGGTGGACGCCGATGGATTGAACATTCTGGCGGAGAAAATCGATACCTTAAAACATTGCCGCGGACCCCGGCTTGTCACTCCGCATCCGGGCGAGTTGAAACGATTGTTTGATCCCGGCAAAACGTCGCGCGCAGTAACGGCCAGAAATTTCTGCGAACAATTCCCGGTAACGCTCTTGTTCAAAGGCAGCCGCACAATCGTGGCTGAGCGCGACCGGGCACTGAGTTTTAATACGACTGGAAATCCAGGAATGGCTAGTGGTGGAATGGGCGATGTTCTGACCGGTGTCTGCGCCGGATTACTCGGACGAAGGTTGTCGCTTTACGATGCCGCGCGGCTCGGCGCGTGGGTTTGCGGACGCGCGGCCGAGATGGCGATTTTCATTTCGGGAGCGAGCGAGGAATCGTTGCTCGCGAGCGACGTGCTCGATCATCTCGGAGAAGCGTTCAATGAGCTGCGAACTCCGAGCCCCTAGACCCTGTAGGGGAAGCTGACAGCTTCCCCTACAAAAACTTAGGCGTTAAAAAGTTAAAAGAGTTACAATGTCACGCTTTAACGTGGCGAAGCCATGAATCTTCAACCCGAAAGCACGCAGTTGGCAGCGCCACGCACCGAGACTGCCTTGAGCCGCATCAAGAAAGCGCTCGGTCCCGTGGCTGTCGGTGCCGCGCTCGTCGCGAAGTTTCTTGCGAAGCTGAAGTTTCTCGTTCTGCCACTGCTGAAGTTTCTGCCGATCCTCCTCAAATCGGGTGGGACGATGCTGCTGATGATTTGGATCTACACCCGGATCTGGGGCTGGCAGTTCGCCGTCGGCTTCGTTCTGCTCTTACTCGTGCACGAATGCGGCCATTTGCTGGTCGCAAAAAAATTCGGGCTCAAGGTCGGTGCGCCCGTGTTTATTCCGTTCATGGGCGCGTTCATCGCGCTGAAAGAAGCGCCGCGCAACGCCTGGATGGAAGCGTGCGTCGGAATCGGCGGGCCGATGCTCGGTTCGCTGGGCGCGCTCGTGTGTAATGCGTTAGGCGAAATCCTCGACGCACCGATTTTCATCGCTCTCGCCTGGTTTGGCTATTTCCTAAACTTGTTCAATCTGACACCGGTGGGCATGCTCGACGGTGGCCGTATTGTCACAGCATTGTCACGCTGGCTCTGGTTGCCAGGATTTGCGGTGCTCATCTGGTTCGGGTGGAAATTCCCGAACTTTGTCGTCTGGCTGATGGTGCTCCTGTCGTTACCGCGCATCTATTCCCTTTTTCGAAAACGTAGCGAAGAAGAACGCCGCTATTACGAAGTCACGCCGGCCCAGCGCTGGACGATGTCGATCCTATATTTCGGTCTGATTGCGGTCCTGGTTTTCGCAATGCATCTGGCGCAAAATGATTTGCACCGTCACGGTGTGCCCGCGCATGGCCAAGGCCGCCACACCGTCGTGCAGTGATCGCACAAAATGTCGTGGTCGCCCTCGCGCGGAAGGATTTGGCTCGCAGGAGGCCAGGCGGCGCGACGCGCGCATGACCTGGAACGGTAGCGTCGCGCTTGCCGCGATAATTTACAGGCCATGTTGCGCGATCAATTTCTGGAAACGGGGATCGTTACGAATCGGGTCCCATTCCCAGCGGAATTTCAAATCGTTGAGCGTGATGCTGTAATCGGCGCTGTCCACCGCGCCTGGAGTTTTCAACAAGCGCTCGATGAGTGGAATAGCGAGATCGTTTTCGCCTACTCTCGCGTAGATGAGAGCGAGGTAACAATTCATGATTGCGCCGTCAAAAGCGTCTTTCGATTCGGGCTTTAGCTCCACCGCCCGCCTGCCTTCACGAATGGCCTCATCCTTTCGACCTGCGAACGCGCAGAACCAACCAAGGTTGGCGTGACGCTCAGCGTTCAACGGCGCCTCCTCGACGGCTCTTTCAAAGATCGGTCCCACTAATTCAAACAATCTCTGGGCCTGGGTATTGTTGCCTTGCGCCAGTTCGATACAGCCTTGGAAGAAGCTTTTCGGTGTTGCTGCTGCGGCTGTGTACGAGAATTCGTTAACAGCCGACGTTTGCAAAGCCGCCTGGGCTGCACCAAAATCGCGGTCGATCATCGCCGCGTCCCACCGACAAGAGGTTATCACGCCATCCGGGTCGGTTTCTGCCGGCACCTGGCTGAGTAATGATTTGAGCAGGCGCGTGTCGCCTTTCCACCAAAAATCGACGTAGCCACTTTGGCTCTTCGCCACCAGTGATGCCGGAGCCATCGCGCGCATTCGCTGGCCCCATCCCGCCGCTTGCGGCCAACGGCGCATGGCCGTATTCGTAAAGATAAGTTCGCGCACAATGTTCGGATTCTGCGGATCGATCCTCGCAACCCGTTCGTACGCTTCGAGCGACTGTTCCCATTTGCCCTGCCGACGTTTAATCGCCGCGATCAACCGGCCAATATCTCTGTTGCTCGGTGATAAACGAGAAGCGATATCGAATTGTTCGAGAGCGCGGTCGTAATCCTGATCCATCCAGTAAATGCATTGACCAAGGGCAAAGTGTGCTTCTGCCAGGTTGGGTTGGAGGCGCAGGGCAATTTGCGCTTCGGCGCGGGCTTTCGTTCGCCAACCCTCGGTCGGCTCATCAAAATGGAAAATCTCAGCGTAAGTCGATGC
>DATMPQ010000270.1:0-12026 GCA_035567015.1 Chthoniobacterales bacterium
CCACGCTCACGCTCACCGTTATTGCACAGGCACAGAAACGCGGCGGGCTTGCCGCGTTCATCGACGTCGAACATGCGCTCGATCCGCAATACGCGAGGAAACTTGGCGTCAATCTGGACGACCTGCTCGTTTCCCAGCCGAGCTCCGGCGAGGAAGCTCTGCGCATTTGCGAGACGTTGATCCGCTCAAACGCCCTCGATGTTATCGTCGTGGATTCGGTGGCCGCGCTCGTCACAAGAGCGGAGTTGGAAGGCGAAATCGGTGACGCCACCGTCGGCGCGCAGGCCCGGCTGATGAGCGCCGCGTTGCGCAAACTCACTGCGCTGATTTCGAAAGCGCGAACGTGTTGCATTTTCACAAATCAGATCCGCGAAAAGATCGGCGTAATGTTTGGCAACCCAGAAACGACGCCAGGCGGCAAAGCGTTGAAATTTTACGCCAGCATGCGCATTGACATTCGCCGGATCGGCGCAATTAAACAAACCGACGGCGTGGTGACGGGCAATCGGACGCGCGTCAAAATCGTCAAAAACAAGGTCGCCCCGCCGTTTACGGAGGCGGAATTCGACATCATGTACAACGAGGGCATCTCTTCGACCGGCGCACTTCTCGATCTCGCGCTCGAAAAGCAAATCATCGAGAAGCGCGGGTCATGGTTGAACTACAAGGGCACCCAACTGGCGCAAGGCCGCGATGCCGCCAAAGAAGTGTTGAAAAACGATCAGGCGCTCTACCAGGAGATCGAGACTGCCCTCAAAGTGAAGCTCGACGAGGACAAACGGTAGAATCACACGAGGTGAATCACGTCCTCGCGGTCGAAGCGTGATCCTATCCATCATCTTGCTGCGCCAACATGGCTGCGGCACGAAAGCATTTCCATTTGGAAATCTGCGCGAGCTCCGGCAACTTTCCCATCGTACGATTGACAAGCAGCGAAATGACGAATGACGAAGGAAGCCGAAAGCACGAATGACGAATACCGTAGCCACCGACCTGTGGCCGGTCTCGCCAAATCGGGGACGGCGGAAAGCATCTTGGCTTCGGGCTTAGTCATTATTTCGTCATTCGTCATTCGTCATTCGTCATTTTCCGCATCATGACCTCGGCGCAAATCCGGCAATCGTTTCTCGATTTTTTCCGCGAGAAACAGCACACCATCGTGCCGTCATCGTCGCTTTTGCCGGACGCGCCGAATCTGCTTTTCACCAACGCCGGCATGAACCAGTTCGTTCCGATTTTCCTCGGGCAACAAAAGGCGCCCTGGAATCCACCGCGCGTGGCCGACACGCAGAAATGCATTCGGGCCGGCGGAAAACACAACGACCTCGAAGACGTGGGCCTTGACACCTATCACCACACTTTTTTCGAAATGCTGGGCAACTGGAGCTTTGGCGATTATTTTAAGAAGGAGGCGATCGACTGGGCCTGGGAACTTGTGGTCGATCGCTGGAAATTTCCGCCACAACGGCTTTACGCGACGGTTTACAAACCCGGGCCTAACGAACCGAGCGAGTTTGACCAGGAAGCGCATGATCAATGGGCGAGATTATTTCGGGAAGCCGATCTCGATCCCGCGATTCACATCGTCAACGGCGGCAAGGCAGACAATTTCTGGATGATGGGCGACACCGGGCCGTGCGGCCCGTGCTCGGAGCTACATGTCGATCTTATGCCGGACGGCGACACCCGTGGCGCGCTGGTGAACAAAGAGGATCCGCGCTCGATCGAGATTTGGAATCTGGTTTTCATCCAGTTCAATGCGCAACCTGTGGCTGGGGCCGCTGACCCCGGCCGCGTCGAGTATGTTCCACTCGCGCAACGCCACGTCGATACCGGAATGGGTTTTGAGCGCGTCACCGCAATTATTCAAGGCACAAAAGACCTCACTGATTTTTCCGGCACGATCTCCAATTATGAAACCGACGTTTTCCGCCCAATCTTTGATGAGCTGGAAAAACTCAGCGGCAAAAACTACCGATCAACATTGCCCGTTGTAGGGCAAGCGCATCGCTTGCCGGAGAAAGGGGAAGGCAGCCGGAGCGGCCGCCCTACAAATGATCCAGACCAGGAAAAGATCGATATCGCGTTCCGTGTCATCGCCGATCACATTCGCACGCTGAGTTTCGCGACTGCCGACGGAATCATTCCCTCAAACGAAGGACGCGGCTACGTTTTGCGTCGCGTTTTGCGTCGCGCCGTCCGCTACGGCCGCACGCTCGGATTCCACGAGCCGTTCTTCTTCAAACTTGTCGATGTTGTCGCCAAAATCACGGGTGACGTCTTTCCCGAAGTCCGCACGAAACAGAAGCAGATCACAGAAACGATCAGGCGCGAAGAAGGGGCATTTAATCGAACAATTGACACTGGGATTTCTAAGTTCGAAGAATTTGTTGATCGCATACGGCAATCCGGTGATCGAGCTCTGACCGAGCGCCTTCTCATTCGACGTACACTGTTCAACAAATATCGCTGCACTGGCTTAGAGTTGGAAAATCGTTTTGTCCTCACGAATGAGAAGATCAACCAACTCGTCGCCGAGAAGCCCGATTCAGTTGCAAAGGTTGCGAAGATTCTTGGGAGGAATAGTCATCTGACACCGGACTTGTCCGATCAGCTTGCCAGAGACCTCTATCGTCACATTCAGATCCATCAAGGAGAGATACCTGATTTAGTGGCGAGCGAGTTGGTCTTTGAATTGTTCGATACTTACGGATTTCCAATCGATCTGGTGGAACTTATGGCACGGGAGCGTGGACTGACTGTCGACGTCGCCGGATTCGAGAAATTGATGGAAGAGCAACGCGCGCGCGCGCGCGCAGCGCAGAAGAAATCAACGATCACCGTCCATCATGTCGTTGATTTTCCGACGAAGTTTGTCGGATACGATCTGTTAGAAGCAGACTCCAAGCTATTCAACATTGTCGAGAAGGCAGGAGGAACTGGTAGCGGTGACAAGTGGGCGATTGTCGATGTATCTCCCTTTTACGCCGAAAGCGGAGGGCAGGTTGGAGACACTGGCGAATTGAGGTTCGTCGAAGATGGCAAGTTTGTTCAGGTAGTTAATACACTGAAGGAGGCGAATACCTTTTACCTCAAGCTTGCGAATGTTGAAGGTTTCGACTGGGCTCCGGAAGCACCGCTCCACCTTAAGGTAGATGCCGCGCGCCGTCACGCTATTGAGCGACATCACACGGTGACGCATTTGTTGCATTGGGCTTTACACAAGGTTGTGAGTCCCGATGCAGCACAGAAGGGAAGTTACGTCGGGCCGGACAAATTAACGTTCGATTTTTCGAGCGGAGCGCTGACGCCGCAGCAAAAGCGCGATGTAGAGAATTTGGTCAACAAAAAGATCCGGGAGAATGCGCCGGTTTATTACGTCCCCGAGGTTGCGTACGCGGAGGCGAAGAAGCGTTCCGACATCCAGCAATTCTTTGGCGACAAGTACGGTGAGGTCGTGCGCGTCGTGCAGATCGGCGGCGAGCCGGCCGCGCTGAACGGCTACTCGATGGAACTCTGCGGCGGTACGCACGTAAGATCGACTGGCGACATCGGCCCGTTCCGAATTGTGAGGGAGGAAGCGATCGCCGCAGGGATTCGGCGAATCGAAGCGGTGGCGGGCGATGCTACGCGTCATTGGGCGCAGCAGGAAGCCAGCAAGCAGCAGGAGAAATTTGACGCACTCGCGCGCAGAAAACCCGACATTGAGGCATTGCCCGCTTTTTCAAACGAAGGCAAAACGGCGGAAATGCTAAAACAGATCGACGCGCGCGCGACGCATTTGGAGAAAGTAGATGTCGATGTACGGGAATGGGAAAAGAAGAATGCCAAGGCGAGTGACGCCCAAATAAAGAGCCGCGCCGCCGAGATCGCAAAGCAGCTCGCCGCTTCATGCGCGGGGAAGGATTTCTGCGTTACGGAAGTCCCCAGCGCGGACGGAAAGCTCCTTGGCGCGGTGGCCGAAGCGCTCAAGACGAAATTTAAGGGGCCAATTTTTCTGGCCGGCGCGATTGATGGACGAGTGGCGCTCATCGCGTCAGTGCCAAAGGAAATGACTTCAAAGTTTCAGGCGAATAAAATCATCCAGGAGATTGCGCCGATTGTTGGCGGCAAAGGCGGCGGTCGGCCGGAGAATGCGCAAGGTGCAGGCGCCGACGCTTCGAAAATCAATCAAGCGCTCGATAGGGCGAAAAAGGTTTTCATGGGTTAGCGGCGCGTTATGGACCTGCAGCTTGGTGGTAAGATCGCATTTGTTAGCGGCTCGACGGCTGGGATCGGGCTGGCAATTGCGAGTCGATTGGCGCGCGAAGGCGCAGAAGTCGTTATCAACGGACGTACCGAGGAACGAGTTGGCGAGGCCATCGCGCAGATCAAGAAAGACTCACGCGATGCGGACGTTCGCGGGATCGCTGCTGACTTGGGCGTCGCGAAAGGTTGCAGCGAGGTCGTGCGCCAGTTGTCGCGCGTGGATATCCTGATCAACAACGTTGGCATTTTCGAGCCGAAGCCTTTTGAGAAAATCACCGATGAGGATTGGGAGAGATTCTTCGCGGTAAACGTGATGTCGGGAGTGCGATTGAGCCGCGCTTACCTGCCACAAATGAAAGAGCGAAACTGGGGTCGAATTGTTTTTATTTCCAGCGAATCCGCCCTGCAAATCCCGGCCGAGATGATTCACTACGGAATGACTAAAACCGCGCAGCTCGCGATCGCGCGCGGACTGGCTGAGACCTGCCAGAGCACAAACGTGACCGTGAATTCGGTGTTGCCGGGTCCGACGGCGTCGGAAGGAGTCACCGAATTTGTTTCGAACCTCGCCGTGGAGAATAAAATCAGTGCGAAAGAATTCGAGAAGGAGTTCTTCAAGAATGCGCGGCCGACCTCGATCCTGCGGCGATTCATTGAGCCCGACGAGATCGCCAATGTCGTCACCTTCGTTTGCAGTCCGCTCGCTTCCGCGATCAACGGCGCGGCGGTGCGAGCAGACGGCGGCGTCGTGCGATCGATTGGCTAGCGACGCCCGCCGCTCACGGCGCGCTCACGGTCGGGAAACGCGCATTTTTGATCAGGCGTTTCAAATCCTTTCCATCGATCGACATGCGATAAAGCGAGGCCGATTTCTCGCCGGTTGCCTGGCTGAGCAGCAAGACGTTCTCATTATCGATCCAACAACCGTCCCAACCAAAGAGTGTTTTCGGCGTTATGCGGACCGCTTTTTGTGTCGCGATCTCGAGAGTCCAGAGCGCGGGAAGCGGTCCGTCCCAATCTTTGCGGTCGTGTTCTTCGCCCATATCGATCGAAAGCAGCAAAAGTTTTCCATCGGGCGAGACCGTGATGCGTCCGTCCCCACTCATACCGCCATTTGGAATGGATTTCTCGATCTCCCATTGCGTGAGCCCGCGTCCGTCGAGACTGATCTGATAAATGTTCGTCATGTCCTGGCAAAAGATCGAACCCTCGTCACGAGCCCAGGACGGGGAATAAACCGTCGCTTCGTTTTGCGCGCCTTTTTTTAGAATGCGAAAATCCGTTCCATCCGGAGCAATCGTTGCCAGGTTCCAGACTTCGTTTTGTCGCAGAGTAAAGACGATGCGTTTGCCGTCCGGCGACCACTGCGGGTAATACACATTGTCGCTCGGCACGTCTTTGAAGACGGTTGTCTTGCCGGTTGCGATTTCCGCGATCGCGATGTGACGCACATAGGTTGCGCCGGATTTTTCCACGGTGGTCAACGCGATCCGTGTTCCGTCGGGCGAGATCACAGGGAAGATTCCACCGGCAATTTTCTTCTCGCCGGTGCCATCGAGATTCGCGATCCAAACAGCATCGTTGCGCTCGAAAGCGATCAGTTGCGCGGCCGACGCGCCCGAGATGAATGAGGTGAAAAGAAAAACGAAGCCGAGGATTTTTTTCATGGCATTACGAGCGTGACGAAGAACGTGGCGGCAAGGGCGACGGAAAGAACCAGGAGATAAACAAAGCCGCCGGCGAAAAATTTAAAAATGGTGAAAAGCCAGCCCTGCCGATAAACGCGACGAATCGACAGCAAGATTTGGACGGCAAAGGCGAACCAGAGAATTGCGATCCAGCCCGTCGTGCTTGGGGCTAAACGCTTCATGCCAATCGTCAACAAAACAATTAGCATGATCGCAACGTAAGCGAAGGTGTGAATATGCAGCGCATAGACGAGGTGGTCGACGTAGAAGACGCGACGCCGGATATAAAGAATTTTCAGAACGAAAGCGAAGAGCGGGATGCAGCAAAGCATCATGTACGGGAGGTTGTTGATGACGGTGCTGACGAACAGCTGTGCCTTGCTTCCATGTTCTCCTATCTTTTCTTTGGCGCGGGTTTCTATCCATTTCTCAAAAGGAGTTGACGGGTTGCCCGATTGGAAAAAGGCGGGTTTGTCTGCGCGATTCTTAGGACCCATTTGCAGGATGGGACCGAAATCACCTTGGTCCGAAGCGCCAGGCTCCTCCGGCTTAGGTGAAGCGTTGTCATCGGCTTGCGCGGCGGGCGAAGGAGAAGGGCTCAGATTTAGGGCCCGTTCGATCTTGATACGCGCATCCGGTCGAATGTTTTCGTTCTTCAGTTCCGCTTCGAGCTGGGCCCGATCTTTCGGCGAAAGATTGCCTGTCTGAAGATGAATGGATTTGGCCGAGTAATTCGCGGCAAAGAAAAAAAGGATGCTTGCGAGCAGATAGAGCCGAAGCGGATGCACATAGCGCACACGTTTACCGGCGAGGAAGTCGTTCGTTAGCTGCCACGGCTTGACAATGAGCAACGCGATCGTGGCGAAAAATTTCGAATCCCAATTGAGAAAGGAATCTAGCACATCGACAATGACGTGCCGGAAGGAGCGTCGATAATCGATTGCCGGCTGTCCGCATTGCGCGCAATATTTCCCGCTCAACTGCGCGCCGCAGTTTTCACAATGCGTGAGCTGAAGCCGCTGTCGATTTTTGCGGCGACCGATGAAACGTTTCGTTGCCGGCTGTTCGATCGCCGAAATCGCGGTGTCGCCCAGGATGAGCTTAGTCGGTTCGTCGGCCACGGAGCAAACCTATGAAAGGCGGAGGCCAACGTCTATCCAGAATGCCGCTGTGTGTTTCAGTTGTTCCGCAAAAAGAGCGTGGCGGTCGCAGTTGTGCCGATTAGATACATCAGCAAGGTATCGGCGACGAAGTAGGGAAAAATCATGAGCGCCAGCCCGCCAAGCATCAGCTTCCACACATGCATGCGCTTGCCATAAACGAAGGCAACAAATCCAATCGCACCGAACAGGAAATTGCCGATCAAATTTACGATGCTCAAGCTGACCATCGACCGTGTTACAGCTTAACTCAGGCCAATATGGGCGCGCACGCCGCGGCCAGCACCTGATCCTTAATTTCAGAGATTGGCACAACCGCCGCTGCAATAACTGAAACTTAAGATTGACCGCGCCGACACAGGGGTGCCACGATCCGCGGTTGTTTGCCTAACCAGTAAGAAAAATGGCGTCGCAACTTTTTAAAACCAAAAGCCCGGAACGTTTGATCGCCGAAGCAGCCGCCCCGGAACGATTGATGAAGCGGGCACTTTCCGCCTTCGATCTCACCTGCCTTGGCATCGGGGCTATCATAGGAGCGGGTATTTTTGCACTGGCAGGAACTGCGGCGGCCGGTGAGCAAGCGCACGCGACCGCGTCGCTGTGGAAAACGCCCGTGCTGAACTTCATTCAATCTTATCTGACGCACGCGGAATTGGTCCTCGGACGACCGGGCGCAGGTCCTGCAGTTATTTTCTCTTTTGTGGTGGCGGCTATCGCCTGCGGGTTCGCGGCGCTGTGCTATGCCGAACTTGCCTCGATGATTCCCGTGTCCGGGTCGGCCTATACGTATTCGTATGCCACGCTTGGAGAAATCATCGCATGGATTATCGGCTGGGATTTAATCCTCGAGTACGCGGTTGGGAATATGGCAGTCGCGGTCGGTTGGTCGGGTTACTTTGTCCAACTATTCGGAAGCTTGCGGCCGCCGTTCACGCTCAAATTTCCGCTTTGGCTGGTGAATGATTATCAAACCGCGACCGATATCGTCGCAAAAGGCGGCGATGGGCTGAACAATTATTCTTCGACAACGCTGCCGGTCATCGCAGGGCATCCGATCGCGGTGAATCTGCCGGCGTTTTTGATCGTGGCCGCGGTGACGATGCTTCTGATTTACGGCATTCGCGAAAGCGCGCGCACGAATACCACCATTGTTTTGCTCAAACTCGCCGTGGTGGTTTTCGTCATTTCTTTCGGCGCTTTCATGGTAAACCCGACAAACTGGCATCCATTTGTGCCGAATGGTTTCGGCGGAGTAATGAGCGGCGCGGCCATTGTCTTTTTCGCGTTCATCGGTTTTGATGCGGTTTCGACGACAGCTGAGGAAACAAAAAATCCACAACGCGATTTACCCATCGGAATGATCGCGAGCCTGATCATTTGCACGTTGCTTTACGTGTTGATGTCAGGAGTGCTCACCGGGATCAAAAAATACACTGTATATCTCGGTGATTCATCAGCGGTGGCGACGGCGTTCGCGAGCAAGCCATGGGCCCAGGCACTCGTCAGTGCCGGAGCTCTGGCGGGCCTGACTTCTGTTTTGCTTGTCTTTCAACTTGGCCAACCGCGCATTTTCATGGCCATGGCGCGGGACGGCTTGCTCCCGCAATATTTTGCACGAATTCACCCCCGTTTCCGTACGCCGTATATCACCACGATTTGGACAGGCATCGCGGTGGGTGGTGTTGCCATGCTCACTGACATTGGATCACTTGCCGATCTCACCAATATCGGCACCCTCTTTGCCTTCGTCCTCGTTTGCCTGGGCGTAATTGTTCTGCGCCGCACGGACCGAAGCCGCCCGCGTCCGTTCCGCGTGCCCTTCGTACCGCTGTTTCCGATTCTCGGCGTATTTTTTTGCGCGGCACTTATGTTGAGTTTGCCGCTGGAAACCTGGGGCCGCTTCTTCGTCTGGCTCGCAATCGGGATGTTGATTTATTTCGGCTACAGCGTCCGCCACAGCAAACTGCGCCATGGCATCGATGCCGGGATAACCGAAGATATTCCGCCGCCGATCATCAAGACATAAGATCGACGACCAACGAAGCCGCTTTTGGTTTGCGGATATCTCTTGGGGAGCGCCGCGCGTTTGCCCAGATGCGCCTCCTACTGCAATCCCGAGCTGCTCGCGCTCGACCCTTCCGGTCCGGTTGGGTGCAGATGTTGATCGAGAAATTTTTCCATCGCTTCGTAAAAGGCAAAGCGGTTTTCCTCGTTGTGGAAGCCGTGGCCTTCGTTTTCCTTGACCATGTATTCCACGTCCACGCCGCGTTTTCGCAAGCTAGCCACCATTTGATCTGATTCTGCTTTGTTCACGCGTGGGTCCTGCGCGCCTTGTGCGATAAAGAGCGGCGTCTTGATTTGATCCGAGTGCAACACTGGCGATTCCGATGCGAGCAGTTCCTTGTCCTTGTCCGGATTCCCGACCATTTCATACATCTCGTCGAGAAAAGGTTTCCAGTACGGCGGAATCGTTTTCATGAACGTAAACATGTTGGAGGGCCCAACGTAATCGACCGCCGCGGCGTAAAGATCGGGCGTGAACGTCACGCCGGCGAGCGTCGCGTAACCGCCATAACTCCCGCCATAAATCGCGACGCGTTTCGGGTCGGCAATGCCTTGCTTGATCAGCCATTGCACGCCGTCCGTGATGTCGTCCTGCATCTTCTTGCCCCATTGCTTGAAGGACGATTCCCAGAATTTTCGGCCGTAACCAGTCGAGCCGCGGAAATTCATTTGCAGGATCGCATAGCCACGGTTGGCCAGGAATTGCACTTCCGAATCGTAGCCCCACACATCGCGCGCCCAGGGACCGCCATGCGGGATCACCACCGTCGGCAAATTCTTTGGCTCGCGACCCAGCGGCAGCGTCAGATAACCGTGAATGGTCAGGCCATCGCGGCTTTTGTATTCGATCGGTTTCATCGGCGCGAGCTGATCCTCTTTCAACCACGGCGCAACATCGACAAGCTTGGTTAGCTCATTCGTCTTGGGGTCGAACAGATAACGCGAACCGGGAGTACGATCGCTCGCGGCCGAGACGATGAACTTGTTTTCCTCGTGATCGTTGCCAACCAAGTCAACCTGATAACCGGGGAGTTTCTGCTCGATCGTGTGGTACATTTTTTCCGTTTGTGGATCGAGATATTTTCTCTCTTCATGCCAGGTCGTGTATTCCGCGTCGGTCAGGACCTTTCGCTTCTTCGAAAAAGCCAGCGCATCAACGTCCACCTCCAGATTCTCGTAGATCATTCCGGTTTCCTTGGCCGTCGCCGGATCGATCTTCACAATCGCCTCTTTGTCACGGCCAATGTTTGAGGCGGCATAAATTTCCTTGTTGTCGAATGTGTAGAACTCCGGGGTCACGCGCTCACGAAAATTTGTGCTCAGAACTTTCTTGAAAGATGAATTTTCATCGGCGCGCGTTAGCAACGTCGCGTTCACGCCGTCGGATTCGGTGGCAGCGAGAATCCGGCCTTTATGATCGGTCACCCAGTGATCGACGTGGCCCGGATTTTCGGCGACCATTTTCAAGTCGCTCGTTGCGACGTTCAACCGATAAGCATCGAAAAGTTCTGCATTCCGTTTGTTCAGAGTAATGACGATTTCATTTTCGGAGATATCTTCCAGATCATCCACCAGCTCTGCGCGCACTTTCGGAAACGGCGTCAGGTCCTTCACTTCGCCGCTTTTGAGGTCCACCCGCATGAGACGAAAATTCTCGTCGCCTTTGTTGTCCTGCGCGTAGACGACGAACTGGTTGCCCTTCCAAAGATAATTGCGAATATCGCGATCCTTGTCGGAAGTGATCCGCTTCGCTTCGCCACCGCTCGTCGGACGAATCCAGACGTTCATCCGCGTCTCCCACGGCGCGAGGTAGGAAAGCGTTTTGCCATCTGGCGAAAGTAGATAACCGCGGCTGACCGGATTTTTGAAAAAATCGCGGAGGGGAATCTTCGGCGGCGGTTCCGCCGCGCTGATGACTCCGCAAAGTAGCAGAGCAAGAGCAACCAAACGTTTCATGAGCGCACGTTGGGCGCGCGGACGAGGCGCCCTTTAAACATTAATCACGCGGCCTTGGCGTGACACGCCTTGTCGTCAACTTCCAACCAGTCGAACAACGTCGTCTTCGCCGGGTCGAGCCCGAGCGGTTTGACTTGTTCGGTGAACCAATCGCGCCGCTCCGGATTGTTGTATGGGTCGGTCGCCTCGACTTCGTCACCCCAGCGTTTGATTTCTTCCGGCGTTTTCTTCTCGCCGTTTTGATCCAACCATTCCGCCATCTGTTGATCACTCGCGCCTTTCTCAATCTGGGCTTTGAAATCGTCCCCCTTCACTCCTTTGAAGCCAAAGAGCATATTGTCCAGTGGACAATCGAAATGGTACTCGCCGATGTTGCCGGCGACGAGCGCGCGACATTTGTCGATTGTCCGCCCAAGAATGGCGTAGCCGCCAACGCGAATGCGCGGACTGCGCGGCGCTTCCTTCGTTAGATCTTTGCCCGTAACATTTTTGTGCATATGTCAGGCTAATGCGAAACGGACTCGCCGCAAGCGATGCTGTCGCCGCCTGTCTCTGAGGCGCGTGAGACCCCAAGCGACGGGGCCGTTCATCTCTCTCGTGATGCGACGGTCGCAGACCGCCGCTACAATCAAGCGCGTGAAGAAATTCTTCTATCTATCTCTGCTCGGTGCTTTGTCGATCCCGGCTATTTCCGGGAAAACGCCACATGTTTATCGGCCGCCACTGGGCAGACTCTATCACGGATTTTATTGGGGTGGCGTCGGCACCGATACGCACGATCCGACGGAGCACGACGTGACGCCGCAAGATGTCGCGCGTTACGAACAAGCTGTTGGCAAGCAGAGCGCGTGGATTTTTTTCTCCGACAACTGGTTTGAATCGCGAAGGTTTCCGGCCGCGATGTGCGGCT
>DATMPQ010000271.1:0-11701 GCA_035567015.1 Chthoniobacterales bacterium
GGACCGTGACCCCGAAGCTGTTGCCAGGAGCGAGGCGTTGACTCAAAGGATCACCGCAGCATTTGAAGAGATGATCCGGTCAATTGTGACCAACGAGAACAGGGTTGCGCCAGTTTACATTACCCAAGACTTGCTATTCGCCGACACAGTTAATGGCGAGGTGACCAAATGGCTCACTCAAAACTATCAACTTGTTCCACAAGGACTCGTCTTCAACCTCATGAGCGACCACAGCTTTCACGATTTGCCTGACCTGCGCCTGAAGACCCGCGGTCTGGCTGACGGGACGCTACGGTTTGAAAAAGATGACGTAGTAAACCTCAAGGTGTTGCCAGCCTATACAAGCATGCTTATCAATCGCGGACGATATCTCGCGTTGTTCAATCAACATGAGCGTGCCATCGCCGCCTTCAGGCAGGCGCTCGCGCTTAATCCGGGCCTCGCCTTGGCGCGACAGGGGCTTGCGGAAAGTGCGGCTAAATTGCGGAACCCATAGCGGGTACTTCGGGTCGCTTTAAGAACAGGCCGACTGACATTCGGCATTCCGTCCTTGCCAGCCTGGCGGATTGCTTCTAAACCGGCACGATGAGAATCACATCTCGCGTTGTTGTAGTTTTCTTATGTTTCGGAGTCACGGCTTACGCGGCCGATGAAATGATCGCGCTCAAAGCCGAACGCATGTTCGATGGGAAATCGAAAACCCTCGTGCAACACGGAGTCATCATCGTCCAAGGCGACAAAATTGTCGATGTTGGCAGCAACCTCACGATTCCGAATGGCGCACAGGTGATCGATCTCGGCGACGCGACGCTGTCGCCGGGATTCATGGACGCGCATACGCATCTAACGCTCGATTACACCGGAAATTTCAATGAGCGCCGTCTGACAGAATTAACGACGAACGTTTCGGAAATGGCGATTCGGGCTACCGTCTTTGCCCGCGCCACTGTCGAAGCTGGATTCACCACGGTTCGCGATGTCGGAAGTCGCTATGTTGGTAGTCGCGAGTTTGTCGATGTTGCGCTGCGTAACGCGATCAATAAAGGAATCGTCGTCGGCCCGCGGATGCTGGTAGCAGCCAAGGGAATTGGCGCGACTGGCGGTCATTTTGATCCCACGAGCGGATATCGGGATTTAGTTTTCGGGCGCGAGGCGGATTACACGGATGGGATCGTCGATAGTCCGGAAGACGTTCGCAAAGCGGTGCGCTTCGAGGTAAAAAATGGCGCGGACGTAATCAAAGCGGCGGTTTCAGGTGGCGTTCTTTCGCTGGCGGATGAAGTAGACACGCCGCAACTCACGCCGGCGGAAATGGCGGCACTGGTCGATGAGTCCCATCGTTTGCGGAAAAAGGTCGCGGTGCACTGCCATGGCGATCAAGCAGCGCGGGAAGCGATCGAGGCTGGCGTCGATTCGATCGAGCACGGGTCGTTCATGAAGCCGGAAACCCTCACGTTGATGAAAAACAAGGGAACATTTCTCACGCCGACGTTGATGGCGTCGGAGTGGATCATGAGCAAAATCGACAATTACCCGCCAGCATTACAGCTGAAAGCGCGCGCGGCGTACAACGCGCGCTCGGAAATGTTTCGCAATGCTCTGAAGATGGGCATCAAGATTTCCTTTGGCACCGACGCGGCCGTATTTCCGCACGGACAAAACGCAAAGGAGTTTGCGCTCATGACCGGACTCGGCATGACGCCGATTGACGCGCTGAGAACCGCGACATCAAACGATGCGGAACTCCTCGGTGTCGCGCAAAAAGCGGGCACGCTCGAAAAAGGGAAACTGGCCGATATTATCGCAATGCCGGGCGATCCGACGGCTGATATCACCGCGACCGAACGCGTTTCGTTTGTGATGAAGGAAGGGAAGATCATTCGAAACGGGCCGCGAGCGCCTCAGAGCGCTGCCGTATCATCCGATCCTCCGGACATCTCCATGCCGGTGGACTGAGCAGCCGTCCCGACGCGACGACCCTTCTATAAGCCGCGAGACGACACCACAGCGACCTTCGCACTTTGACTGGTCGCTTTGCCAATGTAGTAGAGCGATACGCCGCCTCCGCCGTACACTGGATAAAAGCTGTAGGGCTGACCGTCGATGAATACGGGATTGTCCCAATCGATTTGCATTGGACGGGCAAATGAATTGGAACTGATCGCGACGGAATCGCTGAAGTTAAAGCGATTATCTTTCAGGTCGCCGCGGGCATTATAAGGAGTGAATCTCCAATTCCGCACTTCGTTTGTTGGGTACCAATCTTGAGCAAAAGCCTCGCCCTCGCTAACCAGGGGAATGGTTCTGGAGACGGCTGTGCCAGTGCGAACGTTATCGATCAGGGCCGGTTGGACGTAATCTTCGCCCGCGATTCGATAGGAATAAAAGGCGATTTCGTAGTCCGAACCGCCCCATTGGCTCAGATTTATCGGGTGTCCAAAAGCGACATCGAATATCAATACGTGTTGACGTGAGTTGTTCAATTGCGCCTCTTCGCGCTGTTGAGACTGAGTTTGGCGATCGCGCGTTTCGATCGCTGCTACCTCTTCTTTGGGTGCGACCCAGTTCGAGTTGTGAAGAGATTGAATGAGCGAATCACTCGCACCTTGCGATTTCAGCGTGCTTTCTTGCGGTGGAGTCAAACGATGCATCAGCTTGCGCTGAGAGACTTCCTGGATGATCGAGCTCTCGCTTTCGTGCGCGCGAACGAGCAGCGAGACCTCACTGAAATCCATCGGTCGGGCCGAGGCCGGCGTGATCCAACTAAACAATGCGATCCCAATAATTGATAAACTATAACGGGTGGGGTATTTCATAACCCTTCGGTTTTACCAGGATTGAGTTGGTTTTGACAAGACAAAAATTGCCGTTACTTTCCACGTCCCGCCGCCGAAACCAAGCGGCCTAAATTTTAAGCAGGGGCTCCGCACTTTGCCCGCAAAGGGCCGGGTGTCTGAAACTGCATAAAATCATGCAAAAAAACCGCAGTAAACGTTATCGCGCAGCCGCCGAACAGGTGGACCGCACAAAGACTTATAATCTCGCGGAAGCGGTTTCGACGTTGAAGAAATTTCCACCGGCGAAGTTTGACCAAACCGTGACGGTCTCATTCCGGCTCGGTGTCGATGCAAAGCAATCCGATCAAATGGTGCGTGGCACATGTCCGCTTCCGCATGGCAGCGGTAAGAAGGTGCGCGTTCTCGTTTTTGCAGAAGGGCAAGCGGCGCAAGCCGCTCGCGATGCGGGCGCGGAATTTGTCGGATTCAAAGAGATGATTCAGAAATGTCAGGAGGGCTTTCAAGATTTCGACGTGGCTATTGCGACCCCCGCGGCGATGGCGGAAGTCCGTAAACTCGGCAAGGTGCTTGGCCCACGCGGCCTGATGCCGAATCCAAAAACCGGAACGGTGACCGACGATACGGCGAAAGCGGTGCAAGAAGTCAAAGCTGGCCGCGTGGAATTTAAGCTCGACAAAAACGGCAACGTCGCGGTCCCGGTCGGAAAATTCTCATTTGAAGAAAAAGCGCTTGTGGAAAATGGAAACGCGGTGATCGAAGCGGTGGTGCGCGCACGTCCAGCGAGCGCCAAAGGACACTTTCTAGAAGGCGTTACACTTAGTGCAACGATGTCGCCGGGAGTTCATGTTGATCCAACGCCGTATTTGAGCGTCTGAATACAAGATATCGATTAGATTGACCATATGAGACCGGAGAAAGCCAGCATCGTTTCAGATCTCGCGGAGAAGTTGAATCGCTCCCCATTCGTTCTCGTGGCCGATTACCAACACATGAAGGTGGGCGATTTTGGTGAGTTGCGTAACCGGCTCGCGCCCGCTAGAGCGGAGATGCACGTCGTGAAAAACAATTTCCTCAAGCGCGCGATGGCTGATTCTGGCTATCCGGACGTCGCCGACAAATTGATCGGCCAGACGGCGGTCGTGACCGGAGAGAAAGATGTCGCGCCGGTGGCGAAGATTTTGAAAACATTCGCGACGGAATTTAAGGTCGCGGCGCTCAAGATTGGCTTTGTCAATCGAGCGATGCTGTCGAGGAGCGAGATCGAAACACTGGCGGATTTGCCCACGCGCGAAGCGTTGCTTGCACAATTGCTCGGATTGTTGTTGTCACCAGCGACCAAACTGGTGCGCTTGCTGAACGAACCGGGTTCCGCATTGGCAAGGCTGTTGAAGGCAAGAGCAGAAAAGGAAGGAAAACCGGCGGCGGCGGCGACATAAGAAAGAAAATTTTCGACACGCTGCGATGGCGCGTCGAGCAGTAAAAACTGTCCGGGTCGATGGCTATCGGCCTTAATTGCGCGAAAGCTTTCGTGCGCGGCAATGGAGGAAAAAAAATGGCAGATACAGATAAATTGGTGGAGCAACTCAGCGCGCTTTCCGTGCTTGAGATTGCCGGGTTGGTCAAACAGTTGGAAGAGAAGTGGGGTGTCAGCGCAGCAGCTCCGGTGGCGGCTGCCCCTGCGGCGGCGGGTGCGCCGGGTGGCGCGGCAGCGGCCCCGGCCGAAGAAAAGAGCGCTTACGAGGTAATCTTGAAAGAGATGGGCGCAAACAAGATCGGTGTCATCAAGGAGGTGCGCGCCGCTGTGCCTGGACTCGGATTGGCGGAAGCGAAGGCGCTTGTCGAAGGCGCACCAAAAACAATCAAGGAAGGCGTGACCAAAGCGGAGGCCGAAGAGATCAAGAAAAAGATCGAAGCGGCAGGCGCGAAAGTCGAAATCAAATAGGTTCGTTTCAGCCGCCCTCGTCGCACAAAAATGACTTGCACGGCGGCCGTTCTTGTTTAATGTGATATTTCGTTAGAAGTAGTCAGACTTATTTTTAACCCGGACTCGGCGGCAAAACAAGAACTGGCAACAAAACGGTGGAGGTCAATTTGACACGCTGCCGTTTTGCTGCTATTTTTGCGCCTCTCGTTCGCCGTTGACCTCGTAGAACGCTTTCCCGCCACGGCCGCTATTTATTGGGGCCGGTGCGAGGATGAACCCATGGTCTAGTGATTATGTCGGAACGTATTTACTTCGGAACCATCAAAGAAGGTATTGAGCCGCCCAACCTCATCGAAGTCCAGCTCAATTCCTACGTCGATTTCCTCCAGAAAGATGTCCCGTTCTCCAAACGGAGGAACTACGGATTGCAGGCGGTTTTCAAGGAGGTTTTCCCGATTGAGAGCTACGACGAAAAAGCGGTCCTCGATTTCAGCCATTATGAAATTGGCGAGCCAAAGCTGAGCGCGCTGGAGGCACAGCGAGAAGGCCAGACTTATAGCGCACCGCTGCACGTCACGTTCCAATTGCGCGAGGAAAAGGGAACCAAAGAAGAGAAAGTTTACATGGGCGAAATCCCGCTCATGACGGCACAAGGCACCTTCGTCATCAACGGCGCCGAGCGCGTGGTGGTGAGCCAACTGCACCGTTCTCCGGGCATTGCTTTTGAATCGAGCGTTCACCTGAACGGGAAAGTGCTCTACAGCTTCCGCATCATCCCGGACCGCGGCTCCTGGATCGAGGTGCAATTTGATACAGCTGATCTTCTTTACATTTATCTCGATCGCCGCAAACGCCGCCGAAAATTTCTCGCGACGACTTTTCTGCGCGCACTGGGTTACGGCTCCGATGAAGAAGTCATCAAGCTTTTTTACAACATCGAGAATCTCAAGCTGAGCGAGAAGCTCGACGAAGAAAAGCTCGCCACCAAAGTGCTCACCGCGGAAGTCCGCGACGGTGAAGTCACTGTCGCGCGCGCGTTCGAGCCGCTCACTCTGGCAACGGTCCGCCAGATTATGGGCCTCAAGATTCGCGAAGTTAACGTCATCGATATCTCGCATGACGACACGGTGGTAAAGGCGCTCAGGAAAGATCCAGCGCATGATCAGGAGGAAGCGCTCAAAGATATTTACCGGCGCCTCCGGCCCGGTGATCCACCGACGGTTGCCAATGCCCGCGCTTTGCTCAAGCGCCTCTTTTTCGATCCAAAAAAATATGATCTCGGCCGGGTTGGTCGTTACAAGATCAACCAGAAACTTGGGATCAACGTCGATCTTGGCGAGCGCATTTTGACGGACAAAGATTTCATCGCCGCGATCAAGTATTTGATCAATCTACGCCGTGGAGAAGGCACGCTCGACGACATCGATCATCTCGGGAGCCGTCGCGTGCGCACGGTCGGTGAATTGCTCGCCAACCAGTGCCGCGTCGGTCTCGCGCGCACCGAGCGTCTGGTCAAAGAACGCATGACGTTGTTCGACATCAACGTCGACGGGATGACCCCGCAGAAACTGATCAACCCGAAGGCGCTGAGCGCAGTCATTCGCGATTTCTTCGGGCGTTCGCAGCTTTCGCAGTTCATGGATCAAACCAATCCGCTGGCGGAGTTGACCCATAAACGTCGTTTGTCTGCGCTTGGCCCTGGCGGATTGTCGCGGGACCGCGCGGGATTCGAAGTGCGCGACGTGCATCCGTCACACTACGGCCGCATTTGTCCGATCGAGACGCCGGAAGGTCCAAACATCGGCCTCATTAGCTCGATGAGCACCTTCGCGCGCATCAACGAATTCGGTTTCATCGAGACGCCATATCGTAAGGTCGAGAAAGGCCGCGTGACGGATCAAGTTGATTATCTCACGGGCGATCGCGAAGAGAATTTCCTGGTCGCGCAGGCCAATGCGCCAATTGACGGCCGCGGACATTTCACTGGCGAGAAGGTTTCCGTGCGTTATCGGGGCGACTTTCTCGAAGTCGATCCGGCGAAGGTGCATTACATGGACGTGTCCCCGAAACAGCTCGTATCAGTGGCGGCGGGCCTGATTCCGTTCCTCGAGCATGACGACGCGAACCGCGCGCTCATGGGCTCCAACATGCAGCGCCAAGGCGTACCGCTCATTGTTTCGGAGACGCCACTGGTAGGGACCGGGCTGGAAGGGAAAGTGGCGCGGGATTCGCACGCTGTCGTTATCGCGACTGAGAGTGGCAAGGTCGCATCGGTGACGGCGGATCAAATTATCGTCACTAAAGACGGTCACATTGCCGAGGGGCGCAAAAAATTAAAAACCGACGTCGAAGCAGGCATTCATGTTTACGAACTGCGAAAATTCATGCGCTCGAATGCCGGCACGTGTGTGAATCAGAAGCCAATCGTGATGAAAGGCCAGCACGTGAAAAAGGGACAGATCATCGCCGACGGTCCGAACACCGATCATGGCGAGCTCGCGCTCGGGCGCAATGTGCTCGTCGCGTTCATGCCCTGGAACGGCTACAACTTCGAGGACGCGATCATGATCTCGGAGAAGGTCGTGAAAGAGGACATCTACACCTCCATCCACATCGATGAGTTTGAAATCGGCGCGCGCGACACCAAGCTCGGCCCCGAAGAAATCACGCGCGATATTCCGAATGTCAGCGAAGAAGCGTTGCGCAATCTCGGACCCGATGGCGTGGTGCGCGTTGGCGCAGAAGTGAAACCGGGAGACATTCTTGTCGGTAAAATCACGCCCAAGAGCGAGACCGAACTTGCGCCGGAAGAACGCCTGCTCCGCGCGATTTTCGGCGAAAAAGCCGCCGATGTAAAAGACACATCCTTAACTGTGCCATCCGGCACCTACGGCATCGTGATGGATGTAAAGGTTTCGTCGCGTCGCGAAGTTGCGCGAGAAAAGCTCACGCCGACGGAAACGAAGCGGCAACTAAAAGCGATCAGCGAAGAACATAAACGCAAGAAAGAAGAGTTGACCGAACAACTGACTGACGCGCTCTCGAATATTTTGTTGGGCGAAAAAATTCCTCTCGATGTGGTGAACGCTGTGACCGGCGAAATCATCATCCCGGCCAACCGCAAAATCACCAAGACGCTGCTGCGCAAGCTGGCCAACGTTTACGACCACATCGAGATCGACCCGAGCCCGATCCGCAACAAGATTCGCGAGATCATCAGCTCGTACGAACACAAATTCGCCGAGCTCGATCTCGAACGCGAACGCTCAATGGACCGGGTGGAGAGTGGTGATGACATCGATCCGGGGATCATCAAGCAGGTCAAAGTTTATATCGCGAGCAAACGCAAATTGAGTGTCGGGGACAAGATGGCCGGCCGTCACGGCAACAAGGGCGTGGTCGCGCGCATCGTTCCGGAAGAAGACATGCCGTTCCTCGCCGATGGAACGCCGGTGGAGATTGTGCTCAATCCCTTGGGCGTGCCGAGCCGTATGAATGTCGGCCAGGTTCTGGAGACCCATCTCGGCGTTGCCGCCAAAGCGCTTGGATTCAAGGTCGCAACGCCAGTTTTCGATGGCATTAAGGAAAGTAAAATCCGGGAATATCTGAAAGACGCGCGCAAGAATGAGGGCTTCAGTTGGGTCCAGGAAAACGGTAAAGCGCGCTTGTTCGACGGCCGCACCGGCGATCCTTTCGATCAGGAAGTGGTGGTGGGCTACATCTACATGATGAAGCTTGGTCACCTCGTCGCGGACAAAATTCACGCGCGCGCTGTCGGTCCTTACTCGCTCGTCACGCAGCAACCGCTGGGCGGGAAAGCGCAGTACGGCGGTCAGCGTTTCGGCGAGATGGAAGTCTGGGCGCTCGAGGCTTACGGCGCAGCTTACACGTTGCAGGAATTGCTGACCGTCAAGTCGGACGACGTCCAAGGCCGCACGCGCATTTATGAGTCAATCGTCAAAGGCGATAATTCGCTCGAAGCGGGAACGCCGGAATCTTTCAACGTCCTGATCAAGGAAATGCAGAGTCTCGGCCTCGACGTCAAAGTCGGTGGCCAGGCCCCGAGCAGTGTCTTCGACAACGTGGCGTAATTTAGAACCATCATTTTAAAGAATCATGAACGAACATTCCTGGCGTGAATTAGTGGGCGAAGAGCGCCCCGTAGGTTTTGAGCAAGTGGCCATCGGCGTCGCGTCGAGTGACACGATGCGGTCCTGGAGCAAGGGCGAAGTTAAAAACCCGGAGACGATTAATTATCGCACCTTTAAGCCGGAAAAGGGCGGCCTTTTCTGCGAGCGGATTTTTGGTCCGACACGGGATTGGGAATGCTCCTGCGGAAAATACAAGCGCATCAAACATAAGGGCGTCATTTGCGATCGTTGCGGCGTCGAGGTGACGCTCGCCCGGGTTCGCCGCGAACGCATGGGGCATATTGAACTGGCCGTGCCGGTTTCGCACATCTGGTTTTACAAATGCATGCCGTCGCGCCTCGGCCTCATGCTCGACATGAGCGCGCGCCAGCTCGAGCGCGTCATCTATTACGAGGATTACATCGTCATCGATCCGGGCAAGACGCCGCTGCAGAAGACGCAGCTCCTCAATGAAGTTGAATATCGTGAAGCCCAGGAACAATACGGCGACGATTTCGTGGCCGGCATGGGCGCGGAAGCTGTGAAAAAACTTCTCTCAGAGATCGATCTCAACAAGCTCAACAAAGAGCTTGAGAAAGCGATGGGAGGCACCAAGAGCAAACAGATCCGCAAGAAACTGGCCAAGCGGCTCAAGCTCATCCAAGGCTTCCAAAATTCGCATGCGCGGCCCGATTGGATGGTCCTCGACGTGTTGCCGGTCATCCCGCCGGATTTGCGGCCTCTCGTTCCGCTCGAAGGCGGACGCTTCGCCACCTCGGACCTCAACGATCTCTATCGCCGCGTCATCAACCGCAATAATCGTCTCAAGAATTTGCTGCTGCTCAAAACGCCCGACGTCATCATCCGCAATGAAAAGCGGATGTTGCAGGAAGCAGTGGATGCGTTGTTCGACAATGGCCGGCATGGTCGCGCGGTGACCGGCGCGGGCAATCGACCGCTCAAATCTCTCAGCGACATGCTCAAGGGCAAGGGGGGACGTTTCCGTCAGAACTTGTTAGGCAAGCGCGTGGATTATTCAGGTCGATCGGTCATCGTCATCGGTCCGGAACTAAAACTTCATCAATGTGGTCTGCCGAAGAAGATGGCGCTGGTTCTCTTCGAGCCATTCATTATTCGCCGGCTCAAGGACCTCGGTTACGTGCACACCGTGCGCAGCGCGAAAAAGATGATCGAGCGCCAGACGCCGGAAGTATGGGATATTCTCGACGAAGTCACCAAAGGTCATCCGGTATTGCTCAATCGCGCGCCGACGCTGCATCGATTGTCGATCCAGGCGTTTGAGCCGCAATTGATCGAAGGGGAAGCGATTCGAATTCATCCGCTCGTCTGCACCGCTTACAATGCGGATTTCGATGGCGACCAGATGGCCGTGCACGTGCCGCTCTCAGTGGAAGCGCAAATGGAAGCGCGCATGCTCATGCTCGCACCGAACAACATTTTCTCGCCTTCAAGCGGCAAACCGATTACGACGCCCTCCCAAGACATCACGCTCGGCTGTTATTACCTGACGCAAAATCCGCGGCGCGCCGCCGGCGGAACTGATGGCAACGGCCGTCTTTCATTGTTTGCCGATGCCGTCGAAGTGGAATTTGCCATGGCCGAGGGAAGCATTCGGACGCACGATCGCATCAGGATCAAGAACCCCGATTACGGCCAGCAGACGACTTATGGAAACGCTGAGGCAAAGATCATCGAAACAACGGCAGGCCGGGTCATCTTCAATCAGATTTGGCCGAAACAGCTTGGATTTTTCAACAAACCCGCGGGCAAGAAACAACTCAGCGACATCATCTGGCGCTGCTACCAAATCGCTGGCCCGGCCGAAACGGTCGCGACCTTAGACAAATTGAAGGAGCTTGGGTTTGCCGAAGCAACCAAGGCCGGGATCTCGATCGGAATTTCGGACATGATCATTCCGAAAGAGAAACAGACCGAGCTTGAAAATGCTTACAAACAAATCCGGCAAGTCGAGCAGCAATATCGCAAAGGCATCATCACGGACGGCGAGCGGTATAACAAGATCATCGACATCTGGACGCATGCAGGCGATGAAATTTCCAGCGTGATGTTCCGGACCCTCGAACATAACGAGGGCCGCAAGGAACTTAACCCCGTCCACTTAATGGTGGACTCGGGAGCGCGCGGCAATCGTCAGCAGGTGCGTCAGCTCGCCGGCATGCGTGGTTTGATGGCGAAGCCGAGCGGCGAAATCATCGAGCGCCCGATCACTTCAAATTTCCGCGAAGGTTTGAGCGTGCTGGAATATTTCATCTCCACCCACGGCGCGCGCAAGGGTCTCGCTGACACCGCGCTCAAAACTGCGGACTCCGGTTACCTCACACGCAAGCTCGTCGATGCTTCGCAGGATGTGATCATCAATGAAGAAGATTGCGGGACCGTCAACGGCATCGTTGTACGCTCGATCTACGAGGGCGACGAGGAAGTTGTCGATCTGGCCACGCGCATCATTGGACGCGTTAGTTGCGAGACGGTGGTCGATCCGGTAGAGAAAAAGAAAAAGGTCGTCAAAGCGAATCAGCTTATCGACGAGAAGATCGCGGCTGAGTTGCAGCGCATCGGCGTGGAGCAGCTCAAGATTCGCTCGGTTCTCACTTGCGAATGTGGCCGCGGAGTTTGCGCGTATTGTTATGGGCGGAATCTCGCCACCGGCCAGTTTGTCAAGCTTGGCGAAGCGGTCGGTATCATTGCCGCGCAATCAATTGGCGAGCCAGGAACGCAGTTGACCATGCGGACATTCCACATCGGCGGCACGGCCAGCCAAACCTTCAAGCAGCCGATCATCAAGGCCAAGAACGATGGCACGATTC
>DATMPQ010000272.1:0-10320 GCA_035567015.1 Chthoniobacterales bacterium
TCGACGTGGGTGATGTTTATCAAGGCACCGATGTTGGCTTGCGCACCAAGGGTGAGCTGATGATCGACTTGTTCAATCATTTGAAATACGACGCTTGGGTCGTTGGCAACCACGAGTTTGACTGGGGCATCGAACCGTTTCTGCATGCCGTAGAAAAATCGATGATGCCGGTGCTGGCCGCGAATGCATTGGTGGAAGGAAGACGGGCTGGCGAAATTTCGGATGCGAAAAATCCTTTCGCGACAATTCAGCCCTATATCATCAAGGAGGTCGTGGGAATCAAAATCGCAATCATTGGAGTCACCACGCCGGGCATGCCGTTTTGGTTTCGACCGGAATTTATCCGCGGGATCGATTTTCAATATCCGGTTGAGCCGGTTCGCCGCGCCATCGGGAAAGCAAAAAACGAAGGAGCCAATGCGATCGTGCTCACAGGTCACATGGGGCTAAAGACGCGCACGGGCGGCGATGATTTTGCGAACAATGCGATGGCGTTGACTTGCGAATTCCCGGAGACCGCTGTGTTCATAGCCGGTCACACGCATCAAGCGATCTCCAGTCGCATGACCAACGGCGTATTGCTTACACAGGCAGATCATTTCGGAATTTACGCGGGCCGTGTCGATCTTATCTTCGACCGCGCATCAAAGAGGCTGCTGCATCGACAAGCGCGTTGTGAGTTGATGGATCGTCGCATCCATCCCGATCCTGTAGTTGTTTCGCGTGCAAAATCGCAACTGGACGAATCGAATGCAGCGCTGGCGCAACCGATTGGCGAACTGGCCAAAACGCTGTATGCGCGCGGCCGTCCGGGCGCGCCGAGCGATGTCGAACGATTGATCGGCGCGGCGATCGTGGAGGCGTTGCAAGATCGAAATGTGATCGTTGATGCAGTCTTCCACGGCGTCTTCGACGACGGAACTGCGTTTGTCGCCGGACCGAAAACGGTGAACGAGGTCTGGAACCTCATTCCGTACGAAAATTATCTAGTGACGGCGGAGCTTACGCCGGATGAGATCAAAACGATTATGGAGGAAGCGTATGCCAGCCGCGAAGAGCGCAATCTGATGGGATTCAATGTCACGACGCAAGGGCGCGAGTTCGAACGCCGGATCACGTCGATGACGCTGGCTAATGGTCGCCCGCTCGATCGCGCGCGAAAATATTCGGTCGCTTTCAATACCTTCGATTCACGCAGCGGCGGTCATCGATTTATGAAGTTGCGGGCGCTGCTTGAGCGACCCGAAGCAAATTGCAGGTTGCATCCGTTGCAGACACGCGACGCACTCATCGATTACTTCCGGCGTCACAAGCTGGTAGATAAAATCGCTGGCGCCCCCCAGTTAGCGGTTGCCGCGTAAATCTGGCGAGATTGCACTTGAAAAAACGGTGCGCTCCGCTTGCGTATTGGCCGTGCGCGCACTTGAACTTTCGCTCCTCATTTTGTTGTCGGTTGTGGATCTTGCCCGGTCGCAGACGACTGAGGTTCCTTCCGCGCAGACGGCTGAATTGCCGATGTATCGGCCGGTTTTGCTCGGCAAGGGGCCAAACTCATTGATCAATCGCATCGACACGCAGGAGCTGATGAAGAAAGGGCAAAAGGATGCGCTCCTCATGTTCATCTGCTCGGTGAAAAAAAACGGCGAGGTGGAATGGAACGGCGTGTATCGCGGCACACCGGACTCGGATTTACTCAGAGAAGAACTTCAGAAGAGGCTCTCGCGAGCGTCCGACCCGAGGTTTATTCCGGCTATTTATAATCATCGACCCGTGGACGCGATCTATTACGCCACGCTCACCTTCGCGGTCGTCGATGGAAAGCCGCGGCTGCGCATTTTCTCTAATCAAGAAGCCGAGGAGATAAAACAGGGGCACGACTTCATTGGGCCGCAGCCTTTTTTCGGGCCGGAGTCAAGTTTTAATGGATTCCATTATCCTCCGCAGGAGGATGCGCCGGTTCCACTGGATGGCGTTGTCGAGCTTGAGCTAAAGATTGACGCGACCGGCAATCTTCAGGAGGTGAAAGTGCACTCCGAGAAACCGCCTTTCAGCGGTTTTGCAGACGCCGCTCTGGCCGATTTTAACAAAGCCAAGTTTATTCCCGCGTTTCGCGACGGCAAACCGGTCGCGTGCGACGTAACGCTGCGGGTTTATTACCCAGGACAAGGCTTTTGACGAAGTCGTCTGACGTGGTCCCCGTTGGCGGAAGGTGCGAGCGCGCCATGAAAGAACAACTCATTCGCCGTACATTCTTCCGGCGCGACCCACTCACCTGCGCGCGCGAACTCATCGACGCGAAGCTCATTTGGGGAAAATGCGCAGGGACCGTGGTAGAGACGGAAGCATATTTGGCGGAGAACGACGAAGCCTCCCATACATTTTCCCGCCCCAGCGCACGTAGTTTTATTGAGCGAAACAAGGCAGGCGCGGCTTATATTTACTTCAGTTATGGCGCACACTGGATGTTGAACGTCCTGGTCAAAGGGAAAGAGAACGGTTTCATTTTAATCCGTGCAGTGCAGCCGGTGCGTGGCATCGAGCTAATGAAAAAAAGGCGTGGCGTTGAGGAGGAGAAACGTCTTTGCTCCGGCCCAGGGAAATTGACGCAGGCGCTCGACATCACGGCTCGACATCACGAAATGGATTTATGCGCGGAGCGATGCCATTGCTTTGCTTATGATTCGAATGCGATTGTCGATGTTGACGCCGATCCGCGGATCGGCATCACGCGGTCGGTGCACCATCCGTGGCGATTCACCCTGCGCGGGAGTAGGTTCATCAGTGTTCCGGTGAAACTGTAGCGGTGGTCTGTAACCGTCGGACGAATAATGCGACGCTGACAGAGCGCCGCTACAGCGGATACGTTGACTGAGTTGGCGATTCATCGAAGTTCTCCGGTTTAATGAGCATCGACAAGAAACGTGTTCTCCTGGGAATGAGCGGAGGCGTGGACTCCAGCGTCGCTGGATATTTGTTGCGCGAGCAAGGTTACGACGTCATCGGTGTGACGATGAAAGTCTGGCCGCAGGATTGCATCTCGCGCGCGGAGGACAAGTGCTGCGGCCCGCAAGCGGTGGCGGATGCGCGCTCGGTCGCGCACTCGTTGGGTATTCCCCATTATGTGGTCGATGAAGCCGATCAGTTCGAACGGCTGGTGATCGATTATTTCTCGAGCGAGTACCAAGCCGGGCGGACGCCGAACCCATGCGTAATGTGCAACGAAAAACTCAAGTTCGGCAATCTCTGGAGCAAAGCGCAAGCGCTCGGCTGCGATTACATCGCGACCGGGCATTACGCGATCATCGAGCATCATGCCGATCGCGCTATTCTGCGAAAGGGTGTCGATCCTCGCAAGGATCAGTCGTATTTCCTGTTCAGTTTGCGGCAGCCGCAGTTGCGCCGCGCGCTCACTCCTCTCGGTACCATGTCGAAGCCGAAAATTCGCGAGATCGCACGCTCGTTAGCCTTGAAAGTCGCGGACAAGATCGACAGCCAGGAGATTTGCTTCGTGCCGGGAAATGATTACAAGGCATTCCTCCGTTCGCACCTGGGCGAGAACGAATTTCGTCGCGGCGAGATTTACGATGTCGATGGAAATTTCGTAGGCGAACACGAAGGGATCGAGTTTTTCACCATCGGTCAGCGCAAAGGATTGCCGGGTGGCTCGGCTCGGCCGCGCTATGTGATCGATCTCGATCCGGAGACGAATCGCGTCATTGTCGGCGATGCAGACGATTTAGTCTGCGATGAATTCGAAATCGATCGTGTGAATGGGTCGAGCCGCGACAAGATCGACAGCCCTTGCGAAGTGACAGTGAAAATTCGCTACAGCCATCCCGGCACACGCGCGACGCTCACACCGCTCGATTCTAATCGTGCGCGCATTCGATTGCATGAGCCGCAGCGCGCGGTCACGCCGGGACAGGCAGCCGTTTTGTATGACGACGATGTTGTGATTGGCGGCGGGTGGATTTGCCGAAGCGAGGCGCTGAGCCGGAGTGAGGCGCTCGTTTCAGCCTAACGAATGGAAGTTCTCATTGCGTTCTGCACTTTTCCGGACGCAGAGGTGGCGCGTAAAATCGTAAGAGAAATTGTCGATTTTCGCCTGGTGGCGTGCGGCAACATCATTCCGAAGATTCATTCAATTTATCGCTGGCAAGGCAAAGTGGAATCGAGCGATGAAGCGCTCGCCATTTTTAAACTCGACGCCGCGTGCTACGCCAAGTTCGAAAGCACATTGCGCTCGCTCCATCCGTACGACGTCCCGGAAATTATTTCCTGCAAGATCGACAAGGGCTTGCCGGAATACTTGAGCTGGGTTGCACAGAACTGCACTACCTGACAGCGTCGCGTCGTCTCCTGGCGAGCACAAAGATCGTTACGCCGAGCACATTCGCGATAAAGCTCACGGCAATAATCTTTGCCGCGAAAATTAGCCGACTCGGCACGTCGATGATCGGATAGATCGTGAAGCAGACCGCGAGCAAGGAAACGGCAAAGCCGCAGAACGCGGCGACGCGCAGCCAAATTGGCGCGCCGGAACGAATCGCGCCCGTGCCAGCGATCGGAATGGCGAAGAGGACGAGATAAACGATTCCATAGAAAACGTTGGCGGCGTTGTCCACCAATTGAAATGCTTCCTGGATTCCGGCACCGACCTGGCTCGCAATCGCGATCGCCAGTGTGAGTGCACCGACGAAGATGATCGAGTTGATTGGCGTCTTGTATCGCGGATGTAAACGCGAGAACCAACCTGGCAAAAGCTGATCCCAGCCTGCAACCATGGGGAGACGCGAGCTGCCGGTCAGATGAACGCTCGTCGATGAAATCGATCGCACGGTCATCAACAGAATCCCCAGGGAAGCGATTGCTCCGGCGATCGGAAAGGAACGCAGGCCCAGCCGCAGTGTTTGCGGCACGGGGCCGATAAGATCGATTTGATTGTTTCCGATGAATGCTAAAACCGAGCTGGTGCCCAGGATGAACATTACCGCGATGACGGGAGAGGCGATGATGACGGAGCGGCCGATATCGCGCGCCGGGGCGCGCGTTTCGCCGGCCAGAATGGCGACGTACTCAAATCCGCTCAGCCCACCGACCGCCAGTTTGCTGAAAATATTGAAGCAGTAAAAGATCGATATCGTCGGCGCGACAATCTGGAGCGGCTGATATTGTTTTAGCTCGCCGCGAGCGAGACTGACGAACGGCAAAGCAATCAGAGCGCCGTAAACCAGGAGCATGGCGAACGCACCGATGTTGTGGACCCATTTGCCTAACGACAAGCCGCGAATACCCGTCCAGCCGAGACCGGCGACGAGTGCGCAACTAATCAACGACACGCACCATTTGCTGTTCGGCATCCAAGTTGCGGCTTCTCCGAGGGCGTAGGAGAGATTAGTCGTGACGAACATTCCGCCCAACGCGATCACGGTGATTGAGAGCAGCCAGAGGTTCCAGGCTACGATGAAACCAACGAACTCGTTGAACCCAAGTTTGGCCCATTGATACAGCCCGCCTTCTAGTGGCATTAGGCGATTCAAATAAATCACGACCGCTGCTTGAGGAATGTAGAAAAGCACAATCGCGAGCAGCCAAAAGAAGAGGTGCGAAGGCCCAAGCTTCGCGGCCGTGCCGACCCAGCTTGAGCCGACGACAAAGAGGATTTGGGTGAGAACGAGATCGCGCAGGCCCAAGGGCTTCTTAAGGGCAACACTGTGGCTTTCGATCTCGTACTCGGCGCGATCTAACTCGGAAGTCATGATGGAATCCGTCAAAGCGATGAAGCGTTGAAACGCTACAACCGACGCTTCGGCAACGACACGGTTAACCCTTCAACGCTTCAACTCTTCAACCATCCAACGGAGCAGGTGTCGAGCTAGTGTTGCGTCTCTGCCCTTCTAGGCGGTGGCGGTTCGTTTCGAAATTCGCGGTGGCGAATCTTGCCACCGGCGTAGGCGATATAGCCGCCGCCCCCCAAGGTTACAGCGCCAAGCAAAATCACCGCGATCACGAGCGGCATGGAAGATTTTGGCCATTTAATGGGCGCCGCGATCGCAATCGCGCTCAAAACCGCGAGCGCATAAAAAATGTAGATGAGGTCCTCGCCGCGGTCCTTATGTTCGTCGAGCCAAGCTTGCCCATCGGAGTCGGTCATCGACTGAACACGGTCGTAAGCTTGTTCGCCAAATTCATACACTGGCCAGGCCAAGACGGAACTGATGAGCACGAGCGCTAATGTTGCGACTTGGGCGTGGCGGCTCTTTAAAAGAAGAGCGATGACGAGTCCGATCCAACCCATGAGCAATCCGTAGATTGGCAACGGATTGATCAAGACATGGATGTATTCCGGCTGCCGCAAATCACGAAGTAGGATGTCGATCATAACCTGCCCTGCCAACGGGTTCCGAACGTCTGCGCAGCCCGCTTCGCCTCGTCCGGCGGCAAATACTTTTGCCACTCTGCGATCGTGAAATGCCACCATTCGGTGCGTAAACCATAGAACCCCGCGCTGGCCATGGCGCGCTGTAACAAGCGTAAATGCGCGCGGATGGCCGGATCGGTGCCATGATAACGCCACATCGCGGCCGGCGTGAGATCGTCAAAGTCGGTCGGCATGCTGACCGAATTGTTCCAGACGTCGGCCAAGGTCGCATCGACAGCAACGCCCCAGCTGTGCATTGAACCAGCGCCGGCTCTGGGATCGGCGATATAGTCCTCGTTATGCGTAGCCTGCCAGAGCCGCATCTGCACGGATTTGGGCCGATACGCATCCCAAATTTTCAATCCATACTGGTAGCGCCGCAGGAACAACTGCGCGGTGGCCAAACGTTGCGCCACCTCCGGGCGGACAAGGGCAGGCGTTCCGGGCCAATATAATGCATGCCCGATGAGATTATTTGGGCCGCCGTAGCGCAGCTCGATGACGATCGTCGGGTCAACCGACTTAATGTCGATCAGCGGTAGATCGACATCTGCCAGCGCAGACCGCAACGCCGTTCCCACAACGATGACAAACATAATACGCACAGAGAGGAATCTCATCGCGACAAATTATTGCGCCGCTGCCACCCCTGCGGCGCTCGTCTTTGCAATGCGCTCGAGGAGAAGTCGAGCACTATTCTCGGGCACGCTGAAACGCAGCTCCAGGTTCGTGCCTTGTTTCTGAATCTCGGGCGGCTGGGCGTAGAACAACAATTCGGAATCCTGCAAGCGTAGCCAGCGCTGCGGTTCGTTGTGCAAGTTGCGCGCGAGCTGGGAGGCGCTCTCGGGCGAATTTAATTTCAAGAGCAGCTTCGCTCTCACTGGGTTTTGCAAGCTGAGCGCGAGCCCGAGCAATTGGGAAGTACCAAGCAATTCGGGTGTGAAGATCGGATTAAAAATGCGTGAAAGATCAGATGGGTCACGCGAAATCAGGCGGAGGGTGTTCTCACGGTCGAGCGCCTGAAAACGATCGAAGAGCTGGCCGGTAATCTTCAGGTCCGGGTTCATGCCGAGCCGAACACGCACCAATTCATCCACTTCAGTTGAGGCTCCTACAGCCAGCGTGGTAGGGCCAACGCGCGCGACGGCAAGATCGGGTCGCTCCCAAACCGGCAAACCGCTGATGACGCGCTTCTCGAAACGCTTGTCACTCTCAACCGAGCGAATGACGCGGGAAACATCACTCCGCGCTTCAACCAGGATGAACTCCCGCGTCTTCCCCGCATCGTCGGTAGTGAGGGCGCGTGTGATCCGCGTCGCGTCACGAGACAGATTCAACATGGGAGTTTGCGCCGCTGCGCCAATAAGCCCCGACCAGATGTTCGGCCAAATGTCCGGCTGATCTTTCCGCCAACGTTTCGGGAGATCATCATGTTCAAATTGGTCGGTGTTGATTGATAAAATCACTTCCGTCTCTTGCGGCAACCATTCGCGTTGTCGCGGCGATTGAAAAACCAGCGGCAAGACGATGGCCAGCAGCACGAGGACGGAAACGACGCTGAAGTAGAATTTCCGCAGCTCCTGTTTGTCGATCTGGCTCGAGAGTAACGCTAGTTCCGCCCTGTGCTGGAGATGTCGATCCACCGCCTCCCGGTGGCGGTGCACTTCCGCGAGCAGATGCGGCGCGTTCGGCGGCGCAATTCTTTGCGACGCGAGATGACGTCCAATGTTTAGATAAGCTGGATTTTTTCGCTCTTCGACAGTCTGATGTTGCGCTCGTGCTTCCCGAACTGCTTCCTGCTGTGCCCGGCTGTTTTCGCTCAGAGCTCGATCGCGCGTTCCGAATTCGCTCCGGACGCGTGCAATATCTTTTTCCACGACCGAAAGTTCTGCTTCGGCGGCGACCAGTTTCTCTTTGGCAAGACGTGATGCATCTGTGCTGCCAAGACGAGCGCGGACAAGTTCGGCGCGTTCCTCCGGCAGCCGAGCGCGGCGCGTACTGATGCTTGCCGATTGCCTTTCGAGGTCCGGCGGCGGCGGAGCGAGCGCTTGCAACTCAGAAAGCTGTTTCAGCAGTTCACGGTCGGTCGCATCGTTTGCCTCAATGCGGCGCTCCACAGCGGTCACTTCGCGCTCGCAAAGCTCCACCGTGCTCTTGGCCTCGTTGCGTTGCTGAAGGAGCGGTTTTTTTTCCAACTCCAATTTTGCAATTGCTTCGTTTTGCTTACGGGCATTTTCTTGCCGCTCCGCCTCGATCTGTTTGATTCCTTCCTCGATTTGCGTAATCCGAAGCGCGACTTCCTTCTGTTCCTGCTCGAGCTTCTTCAGCGCGACAATCTCATTGCGCAACTCGGGAAAATTCGCCGCCTGCGAAGTGCCTTCGCGCCCGAGGTTGATTTCACTCTTTTGCAGCAGCCGTCTCTCGTGACGGAGCGCCATGCGCGTTCTTTGACGCTTTACCTTTAAGGCGATCTCGCGCAGGCCTGTTCGGATGAAACTCACAAAAAAACGCTACGCGGCTTCCGTGTTCGAGAAATGAAAAAATTACTCTTCCGATTCACGCAATTTTGTCAGCACGCTAAAATCTTCCAGCGTCGTCGTATCGCCAGTGACCGTGGCCCCGCTGGCAATTTCTTTGAGCAGGCGGCGCATGATCTTGCCGCTCCGTGTTTTAGGCAGCGCTTCAGCAAAGCGAACTTCGTCCGGCTTCGCGATCGCCCCGATCTGTACGCCGACGTGATTGCGCAATTCTTCTTTCAACCCGAAACTTGGATTGACACCGCCTTTCAGCGTCACGAAGGCGACCAGGCCCTGGCCTTTCATCTCGTCCGGCCTTCCCACCACCGCGGCTTCCGCCACCCGCGCGTGACTGACCAGGGCGCTTTCGATTTCCGATGTGCCGAGCCGATGCCCAGCCACATTCAAGACGTCATCGATGCGGCCCACGATCCAGAAATATCCATCCTCATCGCGCCGGGCGCCGTCGCCGGTGAGATAATTACCTGGGAACTCGCTCCAATATTGTTTATTGTAGCGCTCCTTGTCGCCGTAGATAGTGCGCAGCATCGCCGGCCACGGGCGACGAATAATTAATTTACCGCCGACGTTTGCTCCGACTTCGCTTCCTTTTTCATCGACAATCGCCGCATCGACCCCAAAAAACGGCAACGTAGCGCTGCCCGGTTTTGTCGGGATCGCCCCAGGTATTGGTGTAATCAGGATCGCGCCGGTTTCGGTTTGCCACCAGGTATCGACGATCGGACAACGGCCGCCGCCGATTTTCTTCTGATACCAGATCCATGCTTCCGGATTGATCGGTTCACCCACGGTGCCGAGCAGGCGCAGTGAAGAAAGATCGTGTTTCGCAACCCACTGATCGCCCCAGCGAATAAAGGCGCGGATCGCGGTCGGCGCCGTATAAAGAATGTTGACGCGATAATCCTGGACGATTTTCCAGAAGCGATCCGGCTCCGGCCAGTTTGGAGCGCCTTCGTACATGAGTGTGGTGGCGCCGTTCGCCAGTGGCCCGTAAACGACATAACTGTGACCGGTGACCCATCCGACGTCGGCCGTGCACCAAAAAATATCTTCATCCCGGACGTCGAAGATATACTTCATGGTCGAGTAAATGCCGACCAGATAACCGCCGGTTGTGTGCAAAATTCCCTTCGGCTTTCCGGTCGAGCCGCTGGTGTAGAGAATGTAAAGAGGATGTTCGCTGTCGAGCGGCGCGGGCGGACAATTGGCATCGACATATTCCAGCTCGCGATGCCACCAGACATCGCGGCCTTCTTCCATGTGGATCTCGTTTCCGGCGCGGCGAAAAACGATCACGCATTTCACCGAAGTCTTTCCACCCAACGCATCGTCCACGTTTTTCTTCAGCGGAACAATCGCACC
>DATMPQ010000273.1:0-20829 GCA_035567015.1 Chthoniobacterales bacterium
GGCGAGAATTTGCCCAGCCCCAGTTCGCTTCCCGACGGTTCATTCTCTCCGGCCGATAGCTCTACGGGCAAGGGCTCCCCGCCCGCCTTCACAAATTGCGGATGAAAGCAAACCAGCCAGGCTGCCAGCGCTAGAAATCCAATCTTGGGAGTCTTGATATTTTTCACGTCGCCTTTTGTCACCGTTCCGTCGAGACCGGCATGCTCCCAATTTCGCTAGCAGAAAGGATTCCCAGAGTATGCGACACCGAGAAATTCGGGCAACGATTTTCTTGAGCGTTCTGCCAATTTCTTAGGAGCGCGTTATACGGATTCGGTTATTCCGGCCCGAGCCCGAACGTGTCCGAGCCTCTGGCGCCGCCTGTCATTCCTACCCCGGAATTGAATGGCTCCGACAAAACATGGGCCAGCGCGCGGCCACCAACAAAAAGAATCCCAATCGCGCGAGATCGGCAGGCAAAGCGGGCAACGGGAATCGAACCCACTTTTCACATTTCGCGATTCTGCACATTTCCGCTACAAATCTGCCACACTCTGCGCGTTAAGCGTACGAAGACAAATCAAGGAGTTTGTACTAATCGCGCAGAATTATGCAGTTCTCGTGTCCGATTTTGTCCGAAATTGAAGCCGCGTGCGCGCGTGTGTTTAGCGGAATCTGCGGGCCTAAACGCGCCTATGGAATACCCAAAGCGGTTTTAAGGGCATTGAGCTTGTCGCAAATCCACCACGTAACAAACCTTGATATTCGTGATCACGGCGCGCGCCGAATCTTGCGACCAGTTGACGATCGGTGATATAGCGAGAGTCAAGGTACCGATATTTAGTGCCCTCCTCGAAACCGAGCAAGCGCCAACCACTCGCGCGGTAGGAGATGCCGTCGAAAGCCATGTTCGGATTGACGTAGGTAACAAAATCCGTGATACCAAGTCGCCGCTCCGCTCGCGAAACACGAGATAGCATATATGAGATCGAATTATTTGGTGCGCCGTCGAAAACAAAAACACGCGAGATTGTTCGCGCCGATTCGATCTTTCCTCCGTTGGATGCAAGTAATTGCTGCAAATGCGGTACATCAATTGGCGACGAAACACAGAACCCAACCAACGCACCCGAATTCGTGCTTAGACCGTAAGCGCGCCCATCAGTTCTAGCAGAACGCAGATAATGGAACCGCTCCATCCCTTCGTATACAGCCGTTAAATCCAAAGCGTGAACGTGGAGCTGTCGAGGTCGGCAAGCACCGACTGGAACCAACCAATCAGATTTTCTCGGTAACTCTTGAGCCAATTCGGCCAACAGTTGGCCAATAACTGAGGTCTTCGCGAATCCATGTTCATTCGCGACTCGCGGTAGCTGAAGAAGCCCTTGAAGAAGTAGCGGTCTGAAAGGTCGGTCTGCGTCAATGGCGATTGTCTCGACAAGATGCAAAAGGCCGGGATCGCCCGCCGAGATGCAACAGCTCAACGATTTCGACTCAGTTGCGAGTTCGTGCGTAGTTCTTTTACCCATCGGTATGCCAGCAATATAACAATAATGTAAACGAACAATCGAAGCGGCGCTATGCATTCAGCGCTGGCACGAAGAATGAACATAAATGCCAAAGCCCCGAACGTGATCCAAAAGCCTACCCAATTCAACGGCTGCGGCTGGTCAGTTTTGGATGAATCCTCAATAAGGGGATAGACGGGTTGAACGGTGCCGCCCTCAACTTTCCTTCTTGCACGTGCCATCCACAGACCGAGGAGGTCCCACGCTAAGTAAAGCGCGAAGACGCAAAACACGAGAGTCGTAGTCTGTTGGGCCAATCGCGCCCCGTTCGTTTGCGGAACCTGTGCTCCCGTAGTCACACCTGGCGCCGAGGTTAAAACAGCAATTCGAAAATACAGAATTAACATCAATTGGTCCGCCAAAAATCGAAACAAAGGGAGGTTAAAAAATTTCGGTTGATAGTTGGACCGATGGACGCTCCGACGGAACCCAATCCAACTGCCGAGAACCAAAGTTGTGCCCGCAATAAGCTGCAGTTTAGTGACATCATCGATCTGCGCCCAATTTTGGAGCCGAAGGAAGAGTTCTCGCAGAACAAAACCAAACAGAATGTCTGTGTATCGTAGCCCGGTATCGAACTTCTCAACCTGTGGGACGGCCCGCAAGATGTTCATCGCGCGATTAGCTTTGGAATCTGAGCAAGACTTGAAATAACCGTCACGCCTTCCGAGCTGATGTAGTCATGTGTGCGTTCATGTTCCCATACATGGGCAGGTATTCGCACAGCACGAACACCTGCCTCAACTGCCGGCAGTATGTCCGAACGCATGCTATTACCTACCATCCAAGCGCAACGCGTATCAACGCCTAAAGCGGCCACAACTTCACGGATGACGTCCGGCGACTTTTCCGGCACAATCCTGATTACGTGAAAGAATTTAGCTAGGCCGCTTTGCTCAATCCTTCGGGCCTGCAACTCGGGGTCTCCTTTTGTTAGTAGCGCCAGCCTGACACCTCGGGACCGAAGACGAGTAAGCACTGTTTTCGCACCAGCAACAATGCGTGCTTCGCCCGTAAAAGCCGATTCCGCAGTATTTCGAATCTGTTCTGCGACCGACGCGTCGATGCGCTGCCCCTTAACCTTGCACAGCTCTCCATATGCTTCGACGCACGAAGTTGGGAAACGCTGAAGGCTGAACCAAAACCTTGCAACGTTTTGAACATCAAGGACACGTTCACGCCTTTCCCATTCCGCTCCATCCAGACCACTTTTTTCCACGATGTGCCGAGCCCGAGACCGAGCGTCATCATAAAGTCTCTCGGACCACCATAGAGTGTCATCGCCATCGAATATGATCCCAACGGAGCGATGACAATTGGTTGGAATTGAGCGCCCGGTTGGGCTGGTTGCCGATCCAGCCATTCACACACATTACGATACTTCACTCTTTCGCGCGTTCAAAATTCCGAAATAGAATCATTTATTTCGGTGTGACTGGCAATCCGTTGTCCGCGAACGCGATTAGCCACCCACATCCCGACTATTTTCGCGCAGCCACCTGAGCGCTCGAACCCACCGGGGGGATCGTGCTCACCTGGTGCTCGGTTAGGCGATTTTCCCTCTAAGATTCGTTATCGCGCACTTTGCACGAATCGCGCAGAATTACGCAGATTAGGTGTCCGAAATTGTCCGAAAAGGCTGCTCGCGGGTAGGCCGCACCGGAAATAATTGAATGCAAAAGAGAGCGTGGAATGAACCGGCAAAGGGCTTCTCTTTCACGCGCGTGGAAAGGTATGTGCGTGCGCAGGTCGCGCTGCGGCCAATCTTACCTTTGCGTTTGTTCCCGAACGAACGTGCTTACCTGCTGCAACGTCGTCGCCAAATCCTTCTCCAAAGGAAAAGTTTTTTGGAAAGGTTTCCCGTGAGAATGCCCAGATACTCTGATCTCTCCCGCTGCCGGATCGTAAATGATTTTTGCCGCAGTCCGCCCGTAATCATTTGGCCACTTTTGCTCCCACGCCTGCAGTTCGCTCGCGTTGGAGAAGGTTTGAACGGGACTTCCCTTCCACGCTTCTTGGAGGGTCACGAGTTCATTGGTTCCTGTGCCGCGAGTCCCACCCACTGTGTCTAGCATCGCTAGTTGAATCACCGGCGCGTTCGGCGCGTGGAAGATAGACAACGCCACGATCACGACCACCGCTGTCGCCGCTGCCAGACCAAGCACCCAACGCCAGCCCCATGCCAGACTACGATCCGGCTCTACAGCTGATTCAGGGCGACCGAGCGTTTGCCGCACCATCGTTCGCAACCGCCCGCGTGCGTAGGCAGGAAGTTCGCCCTTTGTTTCGCGCATCGCATTCACGATCGGCAGCGCGTCCTTCGCCACGCGCGCGTCCGCTTCAAGACGCATAAACTCCGCCCGTAACTCCGGTTTATCTGCCAGCAGCGCGTCAACGTCCGCGCGCTCCGCATCATTGGCTTGGCGCGCGATGACCTTCATGGCCAGATCAAAAAAGCGTTGGTCATTCATTGAGTTCATCGCAAATGCCGGATCGTTTGTTTCAACTATTTTCCTCCCGCCCCCAAATCTGCCGCATTGCTTCCAACCCGCGCTTCAAGTAAACACCCACCGAGCCGACTGCTACGCCACGGCTCCTAGCAATCTCCTCGTAGCGCAAACCGTTGAGAAAGAAATCCGAAAGGATTTCACCCATCGGCGGTTTAAGGTCCGCAAGTGATTTGCCGAGCCTGTCCGCCAGTTCCGTTTGCTCCAGATTCGCCAGCGGTGAGTCGCTTGATGTTGGCTCGCTCTGACTGGCTCCCTCATCCGACTGCGCCTCCAGCGAGTCTGTTCTACCTTCACCGCGTTTCTTGGCAAACCGCTCGCGCAGCAAACTCACCGCTCGATGGTGCGCGATGCTTGCTGCCAACGGTTTCAATTCCTCCGCCGATTTCAACCCGCAGACTTTCTCCACCAATTGCTCTATTGATTCAATCGCCACATCTTCGATCTCATTCGGGAAATACGGCTGAAGTTTCAGTTTCGCCACCGCAAAAACCGTCGGCCAGAGCCAGCTAAACGCCTCATCCCACGCACTGGCCTCACCTGTTTTTAGCGCGCACAGGTCGGGCAGGTTCACTGGCGGAAAGCATGCACTGAAAACGGCCAGTAGGCGAAGCCTTAAGCGTCGGAACGCTCCGCCGAAAAAAGTTGTAAGAAAGAATCGCAGCTTTGCGATGTGATGGGCGAAGGGCAACTCGAAGTGGATAAATAAACTGGTGGCAAACGCCGCCGACACTGAAGAACCGCCTCAACCAAAAAAATCAAAATATGAAAACTCTGACTAAACTCACGCTCGCCATGAAGAAAGCAACACTAGCACTTGTGCTGTTGGCGTCAGTGATCACGGCAAACGCGCAAGGCTACCATCATGTGCGGCCATATTACCGCCACGACGGCACATTCGTGCAAGGTCACTATCAGACGAATCCTGACGGTAACCCCTACAATAATTGGAGCACATATCCAAACGTGAATCCGTTCACTGGCAGACAGGGAACGATTCAACCCTATGGCGGTCTCCACACGATGCCTTATAGCAGCGGCGGGACCGCGGTAGTGCCTGACGGTGATGACGACTAACTAAAGTTGTCGCGAAAGAACCGTCGCTGGCAGGCCCGGACGCTAAAAATCGGCTGCGAGCACAACTATCCGAAGGAGCATCGAGAAAATGCGATGCTCCTTCCAATTTTTTGCCGGGAATCCTTTTTTTGACCCATCTGCCAAGCGTTGTGGTGATTGCTTTTCTCGCTGGAGAGCGTTTCACTCTATCGTGATTATCCGGCGCGTCAGAGCAATTCTTCTCCAATCGCTTTGTCTTGCTCTGAGCTTGGTCTGGTTGGCCCAAGCAATCGGCCAACCCTATCTGATCCCGAACTCAGCCGAAGCAAAAAGTGAAACCGAGCAACTATTCGAAAAGGCAAATGAACTCTACCTAAAAAAGGACTACGACGCCGCATTGCCTTTGCTTGATCGCTGTCTGTTGCTCAAAGAAAATGCTTTGGGTCGAGACGATCCGCAGGTCGCTTTCGTTTTGGATCTGATAGGTGGCGCTTATCGGGACAGGGGAGACCCGGCGCGAGCGCTGCCGTATCTCCAGCGCTCATTAGCCATCAAAGAAAAGGTGTTTGGAAAAGATAGCCCTGAACTGACGCTTATCCTTTCGTTGCTAGCTTTGACGTGCCAAGCCGAACAGCTCAACACCGCCGCCATTGACTACTTTGAACGGTGTTTGGTGATTCAAGACAAAAATCCCAGCCGAGACTACAAGAACACTTCCACTTATTCCCTTTTGGACAATTTGGCTAACCTCTATCGGTTTCAGGGAAACTACGAGAAAGCTCTGGCCGCATTACAGCGCAGCCAGACAATCAAGGAAGGTCTTTTCGGCAAAGAGTCCAAGGAGGTGGCCAACTGCATCCATAAGAGAGCTTTGATTTACGAGGACCTCGGAGACTATGTGAAAGCACAGCCGCTATTCGAGCTTGGTCTACGGATCAGACAGGCGCATTCAAGCGAGGACGGTGAATTTGCTATTTGCCTGAGAGATTTGGCCCATTTTTTTCACCAGCGGGGTGACATCACCAACGCTTTGGCTCTTTATCAGCGCGCAGCCGCAATTGTGGAGAAGCTTCCTGAGAGTGATGGCGCAACAGTTGCGGGCATTTTGGGTAGCTTGGCTGGCCTCTACCGCGAGTTGGGCAATTTTGCGGCCGCACTGGATTTGTATCAACGCTGTGTAGTGATTTTGGAAAAGCAGCAAGGCCCACAACAGCCAAGCCTTGCTTCGGCGCTGGGTAATTTAGCCAACCTCAAAGCTGACCTGGGCCAATACGATGAAGCGTTGGCCCTCCATAAACGCAGTCTCGCTATTAACGAGAGGGCGTATGGAAAACAGAGCCAACAGTTTGCCGTTTGCCTCAACGACATGGCCCTGGTTTACGGCGCGGGAGGGGACTTTGCTGAACAACTCGCCCTTGAAGAACAAGCCCTCGACATTCAAGAAAAGCTTCTTGGTGGAAACCATCCTGAAGTTGCTGCTGTGTTGGGCAACATCGGCGACGTTGAGATTCACTTGGGGAATTATGTTGACGCGATGAAGCATTTGCAACGCAGTCTGGCGATCAAAGAGAGTGTTTTCGGGAGGAAGAGTCTCGACGTAGCGACTACGCTAAATAATCTCGCAGAGCTTTTTGGAATTTTGGGTGACTCGAAAACCGACTTGAGTCTCAGCAAAGAAACCTTGGCGATTGCCGAAAAACTATTGGGGGCTGAATCACCACTCGCAGTTACATGTTTGGGCAACGTGGGCTTCGCTTACAGACGACAGGGACAGTATTCGCAGGCAATTTCCTGCTATTCGCGCAGTCTGGCCATCGCTGAGAAAATCTACGGTCGTGAACATCCCGAGGTTGCCCGTTTATTAAACAACATCGCCGATGTTTATCAGGCAATGGAAGACTTGGCTAAGGCAGAGGACTTTTACCAGAGAAGCCTTAGCATAAACGTAAAGCTCCTAGGCGAAGCACATCCCAAGGTTGTGGTCAGCATGAATAATTTGGCCACGCTGCTCTATTCAAGCGGGAAAACCGCCGCCGCCATCACAACATTTCTTCGAGTGGCGCAGTTACAACGGGCGAACTCGACGAGTCTACTCAGTCAACTGAGGGGAAAGAATTCATTCTTGTTCACGGACCTCATGTTCTACCGAGTTGAAATGCTTCATTCCGCCTGTGCGGAAGCCGCAAAAAAAAATCTTTCCGTGGCAAAAACTGGAGGCGCAGAACAGTTGGCTTTGAACAAGGGGCTCCTAGAGGAAATCCAAGCGACATTTGCAGCACTGGAGGCTGACCCGAAAACTTCAACTCAGACTTTGCGCGAGCAATATGCGGCAGTGCAGAATCAGTTGGCGCACTTCTCGGAGCGAAAGCTTGGTCCAGCCGACCGCGACGTCGAACGGCGCGAGTTGCAAAATGAGTTGACTCAGCTTGAAACCAAGCTGGCCGAGCGTGTTGGATTGGTAGCGCAGACGATTCACGAGCGAAACCTGACCCTGACCGATATTGCCCGCAGTCTCCTATCGCAGTCCGCGTTAGTGGATTTCATTCAGTATCGCCGCTACGATTTCGCCGCCAAGACAAACGAGTGGAAAGAGCAACGCTACGCCGCTTACCTGACATTTCCGCTGGCGGGCGCGTCCACCAATGTTGTCGTTGAGCGCGTAGACTTCGGCGAGGCCGCGCCCATCAATGAAGCCGTCGAGCTGATCTGCAAGCGGATGTCCACCGGACAGTATCGCGCCAAAGACTTACAGCCCACCTTCCAACGTTTGAGCGACTTGCTTTATGTCCCGCTCGCCAAACATGTCACCAATGTTTCGCATTTGATTATCTGTCCCGACGGCCAGTTGAGCCGCCTGCCGTTCGAGATGTTGCCGGTCGGTAACAAATTTTTAGTGGAAGAAAAAACCATCAGCTATGTCACAAGCGGACGCGAAGTTGTTCGGCTCGCAAATTCAAAGTCCAATGTCCGAAGTTCAAAGTCGCTCGTCATGGGAAATCCTGACTTTGATTTAGATTTGAAATCGTTACCGGTTGGACGAGTTACACGAGTTCCCAATTCCAACGAGGAAGCGCGCGGCAAGTCAGGCACTCCTGTGACGCGTCCCTCTGAGAATGGGTTGGCTGTTACAAGGTCATTGAGCCGTGATTATAGCGGTTTGAAATTCCCGCCGTTGCCCGGAGCGGAAGCCGAGGCGCGAAGTGTGGCAAAACTGCTTGGCGGTGACGGCGTCTTGCGGTTGGGAGCGGAAGCGCGAGAAGCAGAGTTGAAGTCTGTGCAGTCGCCGCGTGTTTTGGACTTGGCCACGCATGGCTTCTTTCTGTCCGATCAGGAATTTAGTCACACAACCTCCGGTAGTAAGGACCTGGTGGCCGGCCTAGGCGCTCGGCAGGGCGTCTCTACAACGAAGACGGATTGGGAAAATCCGTTGGTGCGTTGTGGCATCGCGCTCGCTGGAGCAAATCGCGCGCGTCAAATCACGAACGCGGGGGCGGAAGATGGTTTGCTCACCGGTTTGGAAGCATCGCTCCTAAATTTGCAGGGAACGGAACTGGTCATCTTGAGCGCGTGCGACAGCGGCGCGGGTGAAGTGAAAATCGGTGAGGGCGTGATGTCCTTGAGGCACGCCTTTCGCATCGCCGGTGCGGAGACCGTGCTGGCGAGTCATTGGAAGGTGAGCGACAAGGCTACAAGTCTGTTGATGACGGAATTTATGCGTCGCTGGCGCGCAGGTGAATCGCGCGCGAACGCGTGGCGCGAGGCACAGTTGACTCTTTTACGCTCGAAAGATTTTTCAAATCCCTTCTTCTGGTCCGCCTTCACTCTTACGGGGCAGTGGTGATAAAGCGCGATTAGGCGGGCATTGGCCGCTCAAATCTGGATTGGGACGGTAAGACTTTAACGCGCGGGTCCGCCTGATAGGCCGTACCGCGTGCTCGGCTCTATTGAAGTCCGCGCGATTAAATTTTTGTAAGGCGTTAGGTGCCCTCGCGCGCGCGTAGGTCTCTTCACGGTGAAGCTCCCCCGTCAACAGCCTCGCGCGCATAACTGCAACGGAAATCACGGAAAGCGGCCACCGTATGAGTCGCCCGGAAGCATAGGTTTGCCAGCCCAATTGATGGGGCGTGGCCCTGGCGGGAGGATTTTACGCGGCGGCTCGCGAAGCCGTTTTTCTTGCAGCACCTCTTGACGCGCCAGTTCCCGCACGTGGTTTATACGCTGCTCCAACTCAGGATGCCGCTTGCGCCAGTCGTTTAATGTCTGCACACCGATCTGGCAAGCTATGCACGCCGCTTTGATCGACAGCCCCTCGGCCAGCGCGGCACAGAGCCGGTGAAGCGTTTCCTCGCTGTACGTGGTTGGTCGCCCTGATTGTTTCATGTCGCTGCCACGCGCGCTACTCTACCGGCTAAGGCCGCTTGTGTACGTCCCGCCCCACCGCCGGGGGGTGGGGGTGCCCGAGGGGGCTGGACCGACGCCCTCCTGGCATGCTCACAGCTTGGGTGTGAACAATCGCCACGATTAAGGCTCGCGGTGAAGATAATTGCCCGAGTACTCTATTGACCCAGCAGCCGGCGCTTCAAGCGTCTCTACATCACCAACGCTTATCGTGCGCACCAACGCGAAACAACGAATGTCATGATCAGGGAAGGCGGCGGCCACATGAGGCGACATCCCGATGAACGTTGAACCACGAGTAATCACATCATCCACAATCGTGATTTTCTTTTGGCTGAAAAGCGGCAATTCGCTTGCCAGAGAAGTGCTCCTAAAATGATCGGGCGGCATCGGACGACAACCTTTGGGTGCGGTTGCCGACTTTGTCACCGCCGTGTGTCGGATTAGCGCTGGCATCACGGCGGCACCAAGCCCTCGCGCAACAAGTTCGTCGCAAATCCTTCGTGCGGGCCACAACGCGTCGGAAACACGAAACGGGGCACTTCGTGGAACAGGAATGAGAATTCTATCCGGCCCAAAAAACGTGTCTAACAACGGAAACTTAGGTCGAGTTTGCTCGATTCTTTCAACAGCTTTTTGGATCGCCCAAACGAAACTGGCTTTTCCATCAGCTGAACGGATTGATATTTGGAAATCATTCTTTATTGCGGAACAAACGGTTTTCGAACTCCGAGAAACGTTCGTAGTGCCGCGCGGGGCGTACTGCAAGAATGAGCCGAATTCAAGTTCCGAAGGCAAGTGCATCCCACTCGAACGTCTCATGCCGTTCCGGAAGAGATTCAAAGAAATTCTCCATGTTTTCGTTAGACAACACCTGGGCACCGTGAGCAATCATCTTGCCCGGCCATTTCAGCGTGCTCTCCGTAATCCACTTCGAAATGAACAACCCGCGACCAAGCCGAAGAGCCTCCCATCCTTGCGAAATTGATCCGCTTGTCTCGCCCGCTTCAATAATTACTGTTGCATCAGAAATCAGAGCCATTGTCCGGTTCCGCATCGGAAAGTTTTGTGGAAGCGTTGGGTAGCCCTTTGGGAACTGCGAAACAACTAAATGCCTTTCGGCGATGAGATGCTGTAGCGCCGCATTTTGACGCGGATAAGATTTGTCCAATGGGGTTCCAATCACAGCGATTGTTCGACCCTGGGCGTCAATCGCGCCTTTATGCGCAGCAGTGTCTATACCCTCGGCAAGGCCGCTGACAACCACACCACCTCTACCACATACAAGTTGCGCTAGTCGGCGCGCCCGTTGTTCGCCTCGCGCACTCGCTTTTCTGCTGCCGACCATAGAAACGCGGAAGCCAGATAGCAAAATACTGGTCTCGCCTGATACGAACACTTTTGGGGGAGCAAATTTCTGCTCGACATCGTTCAGCGGGCCAATGAGTTCTTCCCAGGACACCTCCAGATTGAACGCTCTCATCGGCGAAGCACTATGAAGACTCTGATCAGCGGCGGGCAAATTCAAAAGTTGCTTGAACACAATCAGCGTTGAATTCCAACGGAGGTCAAGATCGTTTTACGCCAGCCGATGCCAGATTCCAGCAATTCTTTACTCGATATAAAAATATCTGGTTGCCTTACCTTGTCTCCACGGCTCCGCGACTCGAACTATATCGAGCGTTTTGCAGGCCTTGATCCAATTCGAAATGTTTCGGTGGGATGAATGCCCAAACATTTTTGCGACACTCATCTGGCAGAGCATGAATGGCTGATCACCGGCCATTTCCTGAAGCTCCCGGCAAAGATTTGCGAACAAGCGCACGTGAATGTTCGAATGTAGCAAAATCTTCTCAGGTGGAGGCTTGCTCTTCGCTCGCTCAAATGCCGCTTTCAAAGTTTCGCCTTTGGGAACGCTCACGCAGTCCAACTTAGCCAAAAATTCAGTAAAATGATCTTGTTCTGCTCGCAAGAACGGTCGCGAGCCGCATTCCCACTTATCGAAGACCGCTTTGTATTGAGTCGCCGTCAATTTCTTGCCACGTTTTTTTTCGACACCTCGAATTTCTCTCGCAAGTTCATGCAGCCTTTCGTTGCTGGTGTGAGGCTTTTTTAACACGTACGGTTGCCAGGCCACACCCCCACACCCATCTTTGACTTCATCTCCTTCATCATGTTCCTCTACTTCATCATGGAAAGCCTCCGAAGCTATCGCAGTAGGCGCATCTTCAGCCCAAGAATTCGCCAACTTCATCTCAGCACCGCCGGGTTGAAAAAATAGACGGTCTGTCGTTTGCCGTTCTCGCGCAGTCCATTTGGCATCCGCGCGAACTGCGACGGATTCCAATTCGCCCGATCAGCGGCTAGCGAAACGGCATAGCGGAAAAATCGCGAAGCTTTTTCCTCTGCGACCTCTGCGCAGTAGAACCACCCGTGCAGGGACTTCCCACCGCTGTAAACGGCCAGTGCGAGCGGGGCCTTTTCCGCAAGATGTAACAGCAACGCTGCGCACAAATCGCGCACGTCCCGCCGTTTTGTTACGAGCTTTCCAAGCAATCGTGCTTCTTCCGGTGAATTGTTTGGAGCGAAATCAAACTCCACGATTAGAAATCGGCGCGGCCCAGTGTTGCTTAAAGCGTGAGCAGATATTTTTCGGTTTCGTGTGAGACCTTGCAGCGCGGTCATCGGAGTCGGCACGATGAACTGCAGATCATGCAACTTGTACCAGTGGTTGCGCGGGCGGGTATCAAACCGGTGACGATTCCAGCCACAGCAAAGCAGAGGATTTCCCGAGAACAGAATGTCGATGATTTCGTCTGTCCTTGGCGCGTTGGAATCGAGGCGGATTGGGCTTGCCTCCCACAAGTCCACAAGCCCGTTTCCCGTCTTTGCCACAGCCTCAATCAGCTCGAAGTTTGGATCGAGCCATCGCGCACCGGTTGCTGACGCCAGAGTAATCACCTGGAAATCTCCCGCAGCTTCGCGAATGCCGCATCCTTGTCCGTTACCGTGAAACCGTCCAGGCCCCACGCTTCTGAGTTCGGATAAACCTCCGCTGGCTCAACAAATCTGCCGTCGATTTGAAACCCGTCTCGCCGTCGGATGCGGATTACTTCGTACGAGATGCTGGGATTGCGGCAGCCGCTCCAGCTTTGCTCGTATATCGCGGCGTTTCCTTCACGAGCAATCTGCCGGTAGTCGAACCCGTCACGCCGAAATCGAATCGGTAATGGCTTGTAGAAATGCCGTTCTTTACTCCAAGCCTCAGCCGTAGCGCTCGTTTTCGCAGCCGCTCCTTGTATCGACGCCATAAAATTAGCGTTGCCTCAGTTGACGCGGTACTGCTCGTTAAGCTTTTGGAGAACGTCGGCTAGCCGAAAACGCACAGTCTTGCCGACCTTGAGGAATGGAATGCGACCTTTCCGCATCCAGTCATCAAGCGTGCGAGTTGAGATTTGTAATTTGGGCGCAAGTCCACGCTTGTTCAGCAGACCGTCGCCTGCGCGCTCGACGGCTGCTGCTTCATTTGCGTTAGTCATGTGCGCATTAAAGCGCGCAGTCGCGCGGCGCTGCCACGGACAAATGCGGCGCGCTGGAATTTGTCCTATTAGCGCAAACGGATTCGGTTACCGGCTATTTCGAGGGAGCGCACAATGGGACGGCGCAGGTTCCGCAACCGCAATCGCTCACGAGTCTTCCGAATCGCGTCGGGCGTGTATGTTTCGTCTGTCTGTTCGAGAAAGTTTTGTAACGCTAAGTCTGAAAACCAACAGAAGCAGATTCCCTGTCGTACAATCCAATGTTCAATGAGAAGTTTTTTGAGACCCGTTGATTCGGCGGGTGCCTCGAACGGAATGGCTTTGCCTTTTAGCCGTTCGCCAAGTCTTTTGAAGAATCGTTCATCGCCATCGGCAGCCGCCATCATAACAGCCTGTAGGAAAAGCTTTGCAATGGGCGGTCTGTTCAACGCTCGATAACGTTCAAATTTGAGAAGCCACAGCACTCGCTTTTTCAACTCACGGTTCTCTAGCTTCTCAATCGTTTTCGCAAGAGAGTCACCCTTTGCCGGAAAGCACTCGAACAAGGCACGAATACCTTCTAATGTTGGTTTGTCCTTCGCTTGCGTCCATTCGGCCTTAGCGGACGTGTAAAGCGCCGTCACAGATTCTATTATTTTGCACGTCTCATCTACGGGGGTTGCCGCCCATTTTGTGAGCACGGATTGCGGCACCGTCACCCGAAATCTGCCAAAGTGAAATTCCTTGTCGCCGGTTGTGCTCACGCGCTTTTAGTTCCTGCGCGCGCCAGCGGAACAATGTTTCTCGCTCTGTCCGGCATGATTGAAAACCACGTCCGCGCCTGTTCCGGCGTGGCAAGCTCGCGGTAGTGTCGAAAGATCATTTGCGGCGAATTGCCCGCCTCCAACGCAATACGGTTCACATCTTGAATCTCTGCGAGCCGGTAAGAGATGAACGAATGCCGTAAAGCGTTCTGCCTCCATTGCAACTTGGCATTGTCAGCGGCGCGCCGTATCGCTTTGAAGAAACGATCTTTGCTGTGCGGCCACACGCGCGTTGCAGTGCGCGGCGCTGCGGCCAGCCAGCGCGCCAGATTCTCTGAGATCGGGACGATTCGCCGCGTAGCCGTCTTAGCCTTGTGCGCTGCAACTTCGATGAACCCCGGCCGCCGTTCGATGTCAGCCCAATCGAGCCGCAAGATTTCCTCTGCGCGCAGCCCCGCAAACGCACTCAGAGCAAGACAGGTCGCGACTTCTGGCGGCGCGCTCGTGAGTAATGCTGCTAGCTCCGCAGGAGCGAAGATGCCAACTGGCGCGCGTTTCTCACTGCGTTTTTCCACCTTGCAAAGCAAATCAACCTCTTTCGACAACCAGCCGTGTTTTTGAGCGAACGCGAAAAACGTCCTCAGCATTCGCAGAAAATTATTGTGACTTCGCGGGGACAACCGCAAACGCTGAAAGAAACCAGCAACATCGTCTGGCACGAGCGCGCTCACGTCGCAATGGAGCGCCTCTTTGAAAGCGCCGAGCCGGTAGCGCAAATCCGCAAGATAAACGGCGCTGACGCCTTTGGCTGTCTTGGCTGCAATCAGTGCATCAACCGCATCAGCAACCGATTTTCGGGCAATTCCTCGCCCGTGATGGCGTGAATAAAACCGGGCGGCATCAACTAGAGACACACCGTCAAGAAGCTTGCGCGCTTCGTTGTACTCGATTGCAGCCGCATCAAGCGGCAATCCGTGGTCGCGGACGGCTTCCAATGCGCGTCCATAAATCAGGCGGTCGCGTCCAGTCAGTTGAGCGGCGTCAATATCTCCGCGCGACAATTGCGCCGCCTTTCCTTCGGCCTCAGCAATTGCCTTTTCAAGATCGTTGAAATGTAGCCGATGACGTTTACCGCCGATGTGGTAAGCGACGCGGTAGTATGTGCCGGTCGGCTTGCGATCACGATAAATTTTCACGGCACACGAGCCCCGTTTAATGACAATTGGAAACCGTCGTCTTTTCGCTTTCATAGTGCTTAAGTGCGCAAATATTGTCCGAAAAGTGTCCGATTTTGCAAGCAAAATCTTTCAGACAAGCGCAATTTACCTATGAGAAGACAAACAGCGGGCAACGGGAATCGAACCCGCATGGCCAGCTTGGAAGGCTGGAACTTTACCATTAAGCTATGCCCGCACGAAAAATAACCTGCCGCGACACCCCATTCCTGCCAAGCTCTTTTTGGCGCGCCGTTGATTCGACCGCTTGCTATTTGGATAGGCGGCGGCTAGCTACTTAGGAGTATGAAACTGTTCGGCCTCTCGTTACTTCTCGGCGCTTGCTTGCTCTTTCCCGCCCGCGCTGACGTCACTATCGTGCAAAAGGTTGATGGTTTGGGCGGCGCCGGTGAAATGACTATGAAGATTAAGGGCGACAAAATGCGGATCGAAGTCTCGCCCCAAATTACCACCATCTTTGATGGAAAAACCGGTGAATTAACTAATCTGATGAATGATCAGAAGACTGTCGTGCGTATCTCGGCAGACAAAATGAAAGCCGCTGCCGAGATGATAGAAAAGTTCAATTCCAAAAAAGAGAGCGCGGAAAAAGCGAAGCTCGTTCCGACTGGCAAGAAGGAAACAATCAACGGTTACGAGACCGAGCAATACGCCTATGACGGGCCCAGCTTCAAGGCCACCTACTGGATCGCGCTCAACTATCCCGACGGCGCCGCCATCCTCCAACAACTCCAAGCCATCAAGTCGGAAGCTTGGAACGCGACCAATACGAAGATGCCCGACTATCGCGCCTTCCCTGGGCTGCCCATCCGCACGCATATGACCATGACTAAACAGCATCAGGGAACTGTTTCGAATAACGCCACCTCTGGTAGTGGCACAGAAATTACGACCACGCTCATTTCCATTAAACAAGATCCGCTCAGCGACGCTGAGTTCACTGTCCCGAAGGATTATCAGGAGATGAGCATGCCCGACATTTTTGGCGAAAAAAAGGTGATGCCATCCGTTTCGCCGAATCCGTAAGGCGATTCCGCTGATGCGCGTGGCGACACGGTTGCTGCTCGCCTCGGATTCACCCCGCCGCCATGAGCTGCTTGCCACGGCTGGTTTTGAATTCGAAAGCATGTCGCCCGGCGTTGGCGAAAGGTTCGATGTCGATCTTACCCTGTGCGAGCTGACAGCGTTTAATGCGATCCGCAAGGGGAGGTCGGTTGCTCGTCTGCGCCCGGAAGCGGTCGTCCTCGCGGCCGACACTCTCGTTGGGCTCGATGACGAAATTATCGGCAAGCCCACCAATCTTGATCATGCCGCAAAAATTCTGCGCCGCTTGAGCGGACGAGTTCACGAAGTTTGTTCTGCGGTCTTCATCTGTCATCTTGCTTCCAATAGATCGACAAGTTTTTATGAGATTTCCCGGGTTCGTTTCCATCGATTGAACAAAGAAGAAATCGACAACTACCTCACAGAAGTGAACCCGCTCGATAAAGCCGGCTCTTATGCCGCCCAAGGTGGCGGCGCAACAATTATCGCGAGGATCGAGGGCTCGTTCTCCAACGTGATCGGTTTACCGATGGAAAAAACGGTTGCCGCGCTCGCTGCGTTCGGCATCGAGCCGAAATCCGCCTAACGAGTTTCGACGAATTCTTTCTTCGGCTCGGTGTGCGCTTCTGCTTTGTCGCGCTTGAGCACGAGATACAAAAACCAAACGATAAAACAATTCGCCAGAAGAATGAGCAGCGCTGCCAAGCTTGGCCGATGAAACATCAGTCGATGCCATAGATGCCACGCTTCCAACGGGATTAGTGTTGCGGTTGCAAAAATCATGAGCAGTTCGGCCCAGCGTTTTTGCATGTAAACGCCGATTCCTTCGGTGAGGAGCACCGCGCAATAGAACAGCGCCAACAGGCCGGTGGCGCGCAAAGTGCCGCCAGCCAGCACATCTTGCAATCTGCTGAGAAGAAAATGGACCGCCTTGCTGTGGCCCAGTAAGAGTTCTTCGTCAGCCCAGTCCGAAATCGTATCTAGCCAGCCCGTGCGGCTGTTCACAAACAACAGCGAAAAACCGAGTAAGAACAAAAGCGCGCCTTTGGCGATTTTGAAGAGCGCGATGATTTTGAGATAACGAACGCGCCGCGGCTCCTGCAAAATAGCAGGAACATGCGCTGCATCATTCATGATCGAACTCTTCGCTGAACTCGTTTCACTCCGCAACGATTGGATTTTCACGATAGCAGATCTCCAGCTTGTTACCGTCGGGATCTTCGAAGAACAGCGCGTAGTATCCCGGACTATAACCGGGGCAAACTTCCGGGCCTTCCAGATTTCTCGCGCCGATTTCGTGCACGAGTTTTGCCAGGCGATCGACTTCGTCGCGCGTGACCGCCCAAAACGCGATACGCGTTCCATTTGGTTGATGATCTGGATCAACTGTGAATCCAAAAAAGTCAGAAGGCCTACCTTCCCCAACTGAGTAAAACGTACCCCATTCCGCGTCCGAACGGTCGCAAGTAAATCCAAGCTCGGGTAACAGCCTTTCGTAAAATTTCCTTGCCCGCTCGAAATCTTTTACTCGCAAATCGATATGATCAAGGCGTCGCGTTTTCATTGGTGACTCGGAACATGGACTTTCAGTCTATGCGGCCAGTAAAGTTGGACTCCGCTAAATCCAAAACATCCCCGACTTCCACTCGGGGTTGGCCGCACAGGCAACATGCCTACGTTCCCGACGCTGAGCAAGTATGTGAGTCTTGCGTGTCAGGGCATGACTTGCGCAACAGAATCAAATCCGGTTTCTTGGAGTTCTTCGTGCGAGCAAACATCGACAAGTTTTTTTGTGCCACCGCGCTGGTATTGTCGATCCTATTATCCGCTTGTGGAAATCGGAATAACGCCGTGTCCGGCACGATTGAAGTGGACGAAGTGCATGTCGGGCCGCGCAGCGGCGGGCGCGTGGAGAAAATTTTTGCATGGGAGGGCGATACCTTGCGTGCCGGTCAACCAATCGTGCAACTGGAAGCAACCGAGTTGCAAGCGCGGCGCGATTTGGCCGCGGCCCAGATCAACACCGCCATTCACGATGCCGATGCGCAGCAGGCGCAGCTCGATTTCTTGCGCGCCGATGCGAAACGTCAGGCGGATTTGCTCAAACGCAAAGTCGTCTCCCCAAATGACGCTGAGCGCTCGGTCAGCGCGGCGAAAACGCAGGAGAAAAACGTGGAAGCTGCTAGGATGCGCGTGACGCAAGCGCGCGCTCAGCTCGCCGACATCGACGCTCAGGTCGCCGAGATGCAGGTGATTTCGCCGGCCGATTCCGTTTTGGAAGTGCTCAGCGTGAAAGTTGGCGACGTCCTTCCGGCCAATCGCGAGGTCGCGACGCTGCTCTTGACGGGACATCTCTGGGTGCGCGTTTATGTTCCCGAGTTGTGGCTCGGTTTGATCAAAGTTGGCGAACATGTTCGCGTTCGCGTTGATTCTTTTCCGGGCAAAGATTTCGACGGCGTCGTCGAGCAGGTGAACCGCCAGGCCGAGTTTACGCCGCGCAATGTTCAAACCGTGGAGGACAGAATCCGTCAAGTCTTCGGCGTTAAAGTCCGCCTGCCCAATAACGACGACCGATTGCGCGCCGGCATGTCCGCCGATGTTTATTTTCCAAACGCAAAATGAATTTGCGTCAACAAGTGGTGTCATCCCGAACGGAAGTGAGGGAGCTCACACAAACAATTCGCGTACGCGAAGGCCGCTTGTGTGATCATTTATTCTGTTGGAGGTCCCTCGTCGTCTCTGCGACTCGGGATGACAAAGCATGAGCGAGGCGATGATTGAGTGCGAAGGTTTGACCAAGCGTTTCGGCACATTCACTGCGGTCGATCACGTTTCGTTCTCGGTTGCGAAAGGCTCGATCTTTGGATTCCTCGGCCCGAATGGGTCCGGCAAATCAACGATGATTCGGATGCTGTGCGGAATTCTGGAGCCGAGCGACGGGACTGCCCGCATCGGCGGCCACGACATCATTCGCGAGGGTGAAGCGATCAAAGAAATGATCGGCTATATGTCGCAAAAGTTTTCGCTCTACGACGAGCTGACGACGAACGAGAACCTGATTTTTGCCGGCAAACTCTATGGCTTGCGCGGCCGGGAATTAAATCAGCGTCGTGACGAAATGATCGCGGTCACGCATCTCGAGCCGTTTATCAAGATGCGCGCCGCGCTGCTTTCCGGCGGAATGCGCCAGCGCCTGGCCATGGCCTGCTCGCTGATGCACAAACCGACCGTGCTGTTTCTCGACGAGCCGACTGCCGGCATCGACCCGGTCGCGCGCCGCGAGTTGTGGGATTTGCTTTTCGAGTTCGCGGGTAAAGGCATGACGCTTTTCGTCACGACGCATTACATGGACGAAGCGGAACGCTGCGATCATGTCGGCTACATTTACATGTCGAAGTTGATCGTGTGCGGCGAACCGGACGAGTTGAAGCAGATGCCGGAGGTGAGTCCTCCCGGGACGCGACGCTTGGACGTGATCTGCGACCATGTGACAACCGCCCTGCAAGCGATGCATCAGCTTGATGGCGTGCGCAGCGCAACGGTCTTCGGGCAATCGATGCATTTGCTTGTCGATGAAAAAGTGAAACGGGCGGAAATAGACGAGAAGCTGCGGAGCGTCGGCGTCAGTCACACTGAAATTCATGAGATTGGCCCGTCGCTCGAAGATGTCTTCGTCACACTTTCCGCGAAACATGCCAGTGAAAATCAGCGCCAACGCGCTGCTTGAATGAAAAAGGTACCTTTCCGCGGGCTCGGAGCGATCTTGTTCAAGGAATTCATCGTTGTTTGGCGCGATCCCATCGCGCTCTTTTTCATGTTCTTTCCGCCGCTGGTGCAGATCATCGCGTTCGGCTTTGCGCTCGACCCCGATGTGAAACACATGCCGACCGCGCTCTTGAATCAGGATCGGACATTCGAGAGCCGGCAACTAGTCGATGAGTTCGTCAACACGCAGACGTTTCGCATCGTCAAGGAAGTCCACAGTATCGCGGAGCTGGCGGAGGCGATCCGGAGAGGCGACGCGTATCTTGGCATCGAAATTCCGCCGGAATTTACGCGCGATTTGCGTGCCGGACGCACGGCTCATGTGCAACTGTTGATCGACGGCTCGAATTCGACCACGGCGTTGCAAGCCTTGAACACCGGGATCGGCGTCACGTTCAACGACTCGCTCAAGCGGCTCTTGAGCGAGACCGGGCGGAGCGGTCTCCCGGTCGAAGTGCGTCCTCAAGTGCTTTACAATCCAGCGTTGAAAAGCCCGAATTTTTTCGTGCCGGGTGTGATCGGCGTGGCGCTGCAACTGGCGACGGTCTTTGCCACCGCGCTTTCGCTCGTGCGCGAGCGGGAGAAGGGAACACTCGAACAATTGCTTGTGAGTCCATTGTCGCGCTGGGGGCTGATGCTGGGCAAGATCGTGCCTTATTTGTGCATTGCGATGGCCATGGCCGCATTGCTCTTCGGGATTCTGCGCTGGATCTTTTTCGTGCCGATTCAGGGCAGCCTCGTGGCGCTGCTCGTCGCGTCGTTTCTTTACATCTTCGCACTCCTGAGTCTCGGCCTGCTCATTTCGACGAGGGCGCAAACGCAGATGGAAGCGTTTCAGCTCGCCATGGTGTTTCTACTACCGGGCGTCTTTTTCTCCGGCTTCATTTTTCCACGCGAAACGATGCCCTGGATTTTTTACGCCATCGGCGCGTGCCTGCCCGTGACCTATTTCATCGAGCTGATGCGGGCGATCATTTTGCGCGGCGCAACTCTTG
>DATMPQ010000274.1:0-8684 GCA_035567015.1 Chthoniobacterales bacterium
ACCAACGCTGGACACCGCTGCGCATACCGGCGGTATATCCAATGAAAACCGGGAGCATCCCGAGCGGATTGAGAAGCGCAAACAAGGTCGCGGCGAATGTGCCCAGAAGACTCACTTCATCAGTCGCCATCATATCGCCCGGCTCCAGTCGTTTCGGGCTGGCTTCAATCGAAGACGATGGAAGAAAAATCGCACCCAGCTCATTGCTTCGTTCGTTTCATTTGCTCGGCTAGCCGATTGTTGAGCGATTTGTCGCAACCAATAGAGAGAACCGGCATTACCGAGCTTATTATGCGACGTTAGCGCCATCACGTCTTCCTGTCGTTTTCCTCATTTGCGTTCGTCGGACCTTATTTCAGTGACCGGATCAGGCGCCGAAACCTGGATAGGGTTTCAAAGTAATAATTCTTGGTCTTTCAAAGAAACCCGCTTTGATTCTCATTCCTCAGGACTGTCATATTCTTTACTCATGTGCGTTCTCTTAAATGGAAAGTTAGGATTGCGGAGCGCGAGCATCCGCAGACACACGGGCCACTTTGGCGGAGGCTGTAAATATCGCTTCATTCTTCCTGACGAAGTCCTGCACGCTCAGCGGTCCTTGGCCGGTTAGCATGAGCACGTCATCCGACATCCGGTCATAGCGTCCCGCGCGGTGCAGATCGGCCATTGTCGCAAGATGGTTCACCAAGTGGATCGGCCAGCGGTGCTCGAGCAGTCCTTCTCGCCACGGCTCGACCGGAATGTCCTGATAGGTGATCGCGCGGCCAAGCGCCTTCGAATACTCCTGCGCATAGAAATGCATGTTCTCGGACTGCGGGCCGGTCAGGTGATAGATTTTGCCGATGTGCGGCTGCGGATTGGTGAGCAGCGCAGTGACCACACGTGCAACATCTTCCGCTGACACCGGCGAAGTCTTGCCCTCGCCGAACGGTAGTCTGATCTGGTTTGAATTCGCAACCGATTCCGAGGTGAGCATCAGGAAGAAGCCTTCGAGAAACACTGTCGGCCGCACGTGCACGACCGGCAGACCGGACCAGTCAAGCGCCTGCTCAGCAAGCCACTGTAGCTTGTGCTGCGGGCTCGCGGTGGTTTCGGTAATGCTCATCTGCGAGAGCGTCATCTGCGACATATTGATGAACGCCTTGACGCCGTGATGCTTTGCCACCACCGCCGTATTAACCGTCGCGGCCAGATAGTCAGCAGAAACCGACATGCCGAAGTACATTGTCTCGCAGCCGTCAATCACCCTATGCATCAAATAGAGATCAAGTAGATCACCGACCACGACCTCCGCACCCTTGTCGCGCAACGCCTGCGCGCGTTCGTCTTCAGTTCGCACCATCGCACGCACCGCTTTGCCTTGCTTCAGCAGCAGTTCGGTGACAGTGCGCCCTACGGCGCCGACGCGGCCCGCCGCGCCGGTGACAAGAATGGGGTTTGCCATGTTTTTTCCTCCTGTGCGTTTACCAGGATCGGAAGTCAGTTTTTTCGAATGCGGGCGTCGATCAGCAGAATCACTTGTTTCTTCAACTACGCACCTTCAACGATGCGGTAGTCGCGTTCCGCGCCCGAGCCGAGTGCCTGAAGCGCTTTTTGGTAAGACTCGCTTTTGTGAGCCGCCAGCGCGATATCATAGCTGTCGAACTCGACGACGACAGTCCGCTGCTGCAATCCGGCTTCGTGGGTCTGCACCCGGCTCGTGGACCTGGTCAAAAAGCGCCCACCGAATGACTGAACCGCCGGCACCGCTAATTCCCCGTAGGCCTTTACGGCAAATTCATTCGAAATCGATCTGTACGCAACGACCCAATAGCCCTTCTTCATGGCGTCCTCGACCGCGACGAGCTAAAGTACTCCTTCTTCAACATCGTAAACATCGAAGAAAAACTTCACTTTACTTGGCGGATGACAAAACTGCGGAATGTAAGTCTCAAAATACTCCTGGACTTGCGCAGTGAGATCGCAGAGGCGCAAGCAACGCATCTCGTTATTCCATTTGATAATCGCAGTGGGATCTTTCTGCGTCGCGTTCTGACGGATCCAGTGATCGGCTTCTTCGTCAGTCGCGCCGGTGGCAACAAAGTCCTTGAACTTCATCGCGTCCAGGCCGGTGAACTTCCAAAAGTAAGCGCCTAGACCACACGGATAAAAATTGTATTCGCCGTTGATGCCTAACAAGTCAGCGCGAGCCTTATCGAGCATTCGCGCCGCGATGACGAATCCGCCGAGTGTTTCGCGAGGGCTACGCGGCGGTGTCTTACGTAGGTCGCGCGCCAGCGTTTGCAGATGCTGCTTGTTCATGATTCTGCGAGTAGTTGGTTTCTATTTGCTGGGTACCAGCACCGGGGCGCCTTTGTCCTTCACGAAGAACACGACGAATTTCGCCGGTTTGGTTTGGCTAGCGTTTCGCCCGACGACGTGAACATCCTCAGGGCCTTCATAGAAGGTCTGGCCAGGTGTCAGAGTCACTTCTTTCCCGCCCCTGACCTGCATTACGATCGAGCCTTCCAGCACATAAATAAATCCATGTGCGTTGTGGCGATGTATTGGGTCCGAGCTGCCCGGAGGATACTCAATCACGAGCATCAGACCTTCCTTGCCAGGAAGGTCCGTCAGGTCTTTCGACATGAGCTCCGTCAACTTCGCTTCCTTGGGTTCCGTCGTGGCGGCCATCGTTAAGGTCACGCCGACAGCGACGGTGATGAGTGTGCAAACAATAAGTGCGTATGCTTTTGAAGTTGGGATTCGTTTCATTGTTTCTCGTCTCGCTTGGTTTTGTTGTGATCGTATTTTCTTTCTAGGATGTGGAGCGACTGAGCCACTCGTCGAAGCGGGTCGGGCCGAGGCGCGGTTTATCTTCAGGTCCAGGGACGAGGCTTTGATCGTTCAGCTCGGCCCCGAAGTATCGGGCATGAACATCCGTTGTCACTTTACGTGGATCGTTCGTTGCGCTTAAGAAACGCCGGACGAATTCGCCCATTCGAATCGGTTCGGGACCGGCAATCTCGATTGTACCGTTCACCGGATCGGCGACGGCGACATCGGTCACAGCGGCGGCGACATCATCCGCCGCGATCGGCTGCATCATACCAGGTGATAACCGAACCGTTTGCCCTTCGGTGGCTGATTGCGCGATGCCTTTCACAAACTCGAAGAACTGCGTCGAGCGGACGATTGTGAAAGGAACCTTGGAAGTCTTAATCAGATTTTCCTGAGCGACTTTCGCGCGGAGATAACCGCTATCGGGAGATCGATCGGCACCGACGATTGACAGCGCAACGTGATGTCGGACGCCGGCAGTCGTTTCCGCAGCAAGCAAGTTGCGCCCTGCTGTTTCAAAAAATTCGAGCACCGCCTTGTCGTCCCACTGTGGCGCATTCGCCAGATCGACGACCACCTGGGCGCCTTTCAGCGCTTCGGCGAGTCCTTCACCAGTAAAGGTGTTGATACCCGAGGAAGGGGACGCCGCCACCACGTCATGGCCGCGCGCACGCAGATTGTTCACGACCTTTGTTCCGATTAGTCCTGTGCCGCCAATTATCACGATCTTCATTATGTTTCCTTCCCAAGGCCTTTGTAGACCAGTTTGGTAAAGAACTCGCCGTTAACGAACCCCTTTCCCCATTTGGTGTCGTAAGCAGCAGTGGGCTTTGCGGCCACTATTTCATTAAGGGATTTGCCCTGTCCTTTGAGAGCAACAATGCGGTCGCGAATGGTCGCAAGGAGATCGCGGTATTCGATCATTTCCGATTTGCCGCCGACCGGCCCGTGCCCAGGGACAACAACGGTCTTGTCTGTCACCATCGCGAGATTTGCTTCAGCGGCCTTGATCATGCCGTTAACGTTTCCGCCAGTCGAATAATCGATGAATGGATAATATCCGTTCCACCAGGTGTCGCCGGTATGGAAGACGTCAGCTTCAACAAAATAAGCCGAGATATCGCCATCGGTATGAGCTGGTCCGTAATGTTTAAGCGCAATGGTAGCGCCATTGAGCTGGAGCGACTTGTCGGCGCTGAATACGTCAGTCGGAATCGCGCCTGCCGGCGATGGCGGAAAAGTGAAGTTCCAATCTTCCACTCGCGTGCTGGTGGAAAGGTGCTTCCGGGTATTTTCGTGAGCGGTAATGGTCGCGCCCGCGGAGTGCATCCACTCGTTGCCGTCGGTGTGATCGAAATGCCAATGGGTGCTGACCAGATATTTGATGGGATCGGGACTAAGACTGCTTAACGCGGCGGCAATTTTGTTGCGCGCGGTGAGATACCCCGCATCAATAATGAGCTTACCGTCGTTTCCGGGAAGCACAGCAATGTTTCCACCAGCGCCGATCAAGGCACTGACGTTTCCACGCAGCGCCTGAACGGTAACGTTTGCTGCCTCGCCACTCTTACGCGCAGCGACCACCAAACTTTCTTCGCCTCCGAAAACGCGATGCGGCACAACGCAGATAGCGGTTGCCGCAATACCAGCGGACGCAATGAAACGTCGGCGCGAAATGCCCGGCAATTGCGCGCTCATGATTTACGCTTTGAAGAAGGCGAGCAGATCGGCATTGATGACGTCGGCGTGCGTCGTGATCATGCCGTGCGGCAAGTCCTTGTAGGTCTTGAGCGTGCCGTTCTTGAGAAGCTTGGCTGAAAGTGGGCCGGCGGCCTGATAAGGCACGATCTGGTCGTCCTCGCTATGCATGACCAAAACCGGCACGTTGATCTTTTTCAGATCTTCGGTGAAGTCGGTCTGCGAGAATGCGACGATGCCGTCATAACCCGCCTTGGCGCCGCCCATCATGCCCTGACGCCACCAGTTCCAAATGAGAGGCTCGATTGTTTTCACGCCGGGACGGTTGAAGCCATAGAAGGGGCCGGCCGGCAGGTCGTAATAGAACTTGGCGCGGTTAGCGGCGAGTTGGGCCTGTAGATCGTCGAACACTGATTTCGGCAGGCCTAACGGATTGGCCGGAGTCTTCACCATCAGCGGCGGCACAGCGCTAATGATCGCCGCCTTCGCCACATTCTTATCGCCGTGACGGCCGAGATAATGCACCACCTGGCCGCCGCCGGTCGAATGGCCGACGTGAATCGCATCCTTCAGATTAAGGTGATCGGTGACGGCCTTCAGATCGTCGGCGTAGTGGTCCATGTCGTGTCCGCCGCCGGTTTGAGTCGACCGGCCATGTCCGCGCCGATCACTCGCAATGACGCGGAAACCCTTGCTGAGGAAAAAAAGCATCTGCGGGTCCCAATCATCCGCCGAGAGCGGCCAGCCGTGACTGAACACAATCGGTTGCCCGCTGCCCCAGTCTTTATAATAGATGTCGATGTTCGCTCCGTTTTCTTTTCCGACGGTCACGTATGGCATAAGGGGTTTCCTTTCAGTTTGAGTTGCACCAAACAATCCGCCACCCTGATCAGGCCTAACCCTACAGAATCTTTAGTCTTGGTACACTGGCTGTCAACGTTGCGGTTGTGTGGCGCGAAAAGCGTGGGCCGGGCGCGGCTGCGTGAACAGGTCCGCGCCGCGGAAAAATTCTGGCAGTACGCGAAAGAAGCTGCGTCACCAAGCGTGAAATGAAATCAGCCAGGGGAGCTTCGCGAATTCGTGATCGCCACGGACTGAGCGCACCGGCCGCGTTAAACTCCCTTGAACTGGAATTTGTTAATTTTTAGAGAGCGAATTCTGGATTCGAGAGTTGAAGGTGGCATGCCCAGCTTGGCCGCAGCTCCATCTTCAGCGCATCTATCGAAAGCTCGGCGTGGGAAAACCGCATAGCCGAGCGGCCAATTGTCTGCGGGAATAACAGACTACTTGTTAGGCATCGAAGCGCTTGCGGCCTTTGGTTCGCTTGAACGCAGGGACTTGAATGCCGCTCGCATTTCGTTAACGAAAAGTTCCGGTTGCTCCCAGGCCGCGAAGTGTCCGCCCTTGCCGAGCCGGTTGAAATGAATCAGCTTGGGATACGCTTTCTCTGCCCAACTTTTCGCGGGGACATCGATATCTTCCGGGAAAGCGCTCACCGCCGCAGGAATAGAAACGTTTTTCGGAGCAAAAAACGCCAACTTGTTTTCCCAATAAAGACGGGCGGATGAGACTGCCGTGTTCGTGAACCAGTAGAACGTGATGTTGTCGAGAATATCGTCTCGCGTGAGCCCCTCGGACTTTCCGTCGAATACCCGTGTAATCATCTTGTAACTCCAGATGTCGTGATCAATTATCCACGCCGCCAGACCGATGGGTGAATCCGCAACTCCGTATAGGGTCTCTGGCCGGTTTCCCATTTCCTGGGCGTAACCGAGACCGTGCGTATAGAAAAACGCGAGGCGATCGTACGCGTATTTTTCCTCAGCGGAGAGATCTGATGGAGCCGGCGCATTAACAAAAGCCATTTTGTCGATTTCGGGTGGAACCACGCCCGCCATGTTGCTGTGAACGCCGACCAATCCCGGAGGTGCTTGTTGACCCATCAAGTCTGTTATCAATGCGCCCCAATCGCCGCCTTGCGCCACATACTTAGTATATCCGAGACGCTTCATCAGCTCGATCCAGGCACGTGCGATGTGCTGCGGATCCCAGCCGGTCGTATTCGGCTTGCCCGAAAATCCATAGCCCGGCATCGACGGAATCACCAGATCGAACGCGTCCTCCGCTTTTCCACCATGCCCTGTTGGATTCGTAAGCGGATCAATGATCTTCAGCTGTTCGATGATCGAGCCCGGCCAACCGTGCGTGACGATCATCGGCAGCGCGTTGGGATTTTTCGAGCGGACATGGATAAAATGAATATCGAGTCCATCGATGTTTGTTACAAAATGCGGGAGCGCTTTCAGTTTCGCCTCGCACTTGCGCCAGTCGTAGTTCTTTCCCCAATAGGCAGCGAGCGCCTTCATCGTGGCCAACTGCACACCCTGCGAATCATCGGCGACCGTTTCTTTTTCGGGCCAGCGCGTTGCCAAAATCCGGTGCCGGAGATCATCCAGCTCCTTCTGAGGCACGGTCGGAACGGTGAAGGGACGGATCGCTGTTTGGTCTTGCGCCGCATTAGCGGGTACTGACCTGCAGAAAACGAACAACGAAGTGACGGTGGTTACAAAAGTGAGGATTGCAGAAGTCTTTTTCATAAAACAGATCAGCCAGGAGTTTCAGTTCACCTCGGTTATTCGCACGGCGTCCATAGGTTCATCAACTAGGGCCGCGAGGTTTCTCAGACGCCTGCAACGCGGCCAATACACGCGTCCACACGCCTTCCAATAGCGCAGGCACCCACTTTTCGGCGGGACAGCGGCTCCAACTCTGACTGAGGAAGACGAGGTCACGATTCGCTGCACCTTTGCTCGCGCTTCCCAGCTCAAGGATGAAGAGCGAGCCTCTTCTAAAGGGACAACCGCCGACGTCGCCGGAGGTTTTCGCCTGGCGTACAACGGCGGCTGGTGCAAAGAGGCATTCGTCCGCCGCAGCATCCGTCGTAATTGAAGATCGAAGCGCCGGGTCGGCAGCAAGTTGCCGCATTTTATGCAGGCCATCAACGATGAGCTGCCGAGCTGCAATTGTCGCGATAACGCCAGCCAGATCGCCTTTGACCATGGAAGCAAGCAGCGTTTCGGCCCGCTCCAGGCTGCCGCTGATGCGCCACCCCAGCATTTTCAGGACATTGGAAGAGCTCGCAGCCTCAAGCACGATATGGGCCGCTGCCACACTCTCCTCAGTGGCTGTGAACGTTTCCACGAACAATCTTCCTATGCTCTGCTGCACAAGCAGATCGAGCTTCTCCGCAGTTCCGATCCCTCTGACCCATTCGGCCAGGGGCTCCAATTCAGCGGGTCCGTGTTTCACTTCGGCGGCCTTGATGTTTAGTCTCGACCACAGTTCGTCTTGCGCGGCAGCTCGGCTGGGGTAGGTGCGCGGCAGGAAAGGTTGGAATACCCTGCCGTTGAGCGAGAAAATGCGGAGCATTTTCCGGAGACGCAGCACGTTGCGAACAGGACCATGTCCTGTGAAGTCCCGGTCGAACCTTGAATCGTTTGAAATTGCCCGGATCTCCGCCGGATCCGTGACGTCGACAATGTCAATGATACCGGGGAAGTACGTCCGTTTCATGCTGTGAGTACTCATGCTACGCGCCGAGATTATTTCAAGACCTGGTTTCTGGATTCCATTCTCATGATCGATTTCCTTCAACATGTTGGTTCTCCTATCCGTCGTTCGCGCTGCGGTCAGCAACTGCAACATGTGAGCGATGCAGTCATTCGCCTCGGCAAAGGTTTTAATGCGATCCCATAGTTTGCCGCCCTCGGAGATGAAGTCATTGTAGGGATCGATGCCGTGATGTCTTTGTCGAACTTTAGATTTGTCATGTTTTCCTCCTGCGTTCACCCAAATTCCGCGAGTGGCCGGCGTGCTTTCCCCATGTAGAAGTTGCAGCCCCCGGTGAACCACGTTGTCGACATTGAATCCCAGCTTTTCCATAACCACTTCGCCGGGCGCAGACGCCCCGAAATGATGCCCGCGGCGTGCTGAGTGGGCCGGTGTTGTTTGCCGCTTCCTTCACCAAATTACCCCCGTCAGGCTCCGTTCGAGGCTCCTGTGGATTTGGGCTAAAACATGATTTGGATCTGTGTCCACACTCGGTTGGCGGAAAAAGACTTGTCCGCAAAGGTGTTGCCGTGGAGGTACGAATACTCCATCTGGAT
>DATMPQ010000275.1:0-10581 GCA_035567015.1 Chthoniobacterales bacterium
AACTCGCTGTTGGCCACGGCGACGTCGCCGTTCGCTGTGAACCGGCTTATGCGATTATGCGCCGTCGAGCCAGGTACCGTGTGATAGACGTAAACGTAATGGTTGCTCGCGAAATTCGGATCGAATGCCACGCCGAGAAGACCGCGCTCGCCGTTCGAATCGACCGTTAGCGTTACGAACGAGTTCGCCAGTAATACGCCATTCTTGTCGATGACCCGCAGGTGGCCATCTTGCAAACAGACGAACAACCGCCCATCAGGCGCAAAAGCCATCGCCGTAGGCGCACCCGACATGTCCGAGCCCCATTGTGATTCAGTGAAACCAGCCGGCAACGTTGCGGCCTGAAGAGAAAAAGATCCGCCGCCAAACAAAAGCCACGCGGCCACACTGATGCAGCGCCAAACACCACGACGCGACACGTTCCAGCTACGCGACCGCCCTCTGATTGGCACCGATCCTGACTTTGAAAACGTCCCCGACCCCGCCCCCATAATGAAATTCTTTCCTCCCCACTTATTATTGGTTTGTCAATTCGGAGCAGGCGGCACGCCATACGCATCTGCTCGCTCATCGAAAAAGTCCGAGTTCGCCATAAGACGAGTCCATGTCGCCGCGGCGACAGACAATTGCTCACAAGGGCTTACAGTTTATCGAAAATCGACTGATTGATCGAGGGATTTACTTCGATTTTGTTAACCTTCGTGCTTTCGAGCACTTTGCCAGTTTTAAGATCAATCTCCGTACTGGCGAACGCGAATTGCACGCCGGAGATCTCCCGGAAGTCCGAGCTGCGTTGCTCGATGGTGGTGGGCGTTGGATCGATATCAACGTGCAGCGGCCGAAAATCTCGGCGTCGTGTGATCAACCAGCTTTTGGGATCGACATAAAGAGTAGTGGTGTATCCATCGTCCATTGTGAGCCGAAGCACGTGGTAATCAGTGCCATCCACTTTCTCTCGTCCGACCAACTCAAGGCGATGACCCCGTTCTTTTAGCTCGTGCAAACCAAAAAGTTTTCCCGGAAGCTCCACGCCATGGTGAAGCGCAGCCGACGCCTTATCTGACGCGGCCTCCTGGTTGCCTTTACCGCCCCACTCCCATCCATGGTGTCCGTTAAAGGCTTCCGTAAAAACGTGCTTGCCGCCCATCATGGCGTCGATCCGCATCCGGCCCGGACGAGCGGCGCGATAAGTACCGTCCACTTCGAAACCAGGATCGACAATGTGCAGATCGAACCGGATCGACTTCACCGCCTCGATCGCGGCGCGGCCACCCATTGCTTTCGTGTTTCGCTCAATCACGTCGTCAAGAGTGAGTGGAGCGCGGTTGCATCCGAGCAAGGCGATCGCGAGCGCAGCAAGACAACTGCGCAGGAAGGGACGGCCTAACATACAGTTATAAGACGCCGCTGTTCACAAGATTTGTCTACCGATGGACGGCAAACTCAGAGGTGAAAGCTCGGCTGCAATTCAGAGATTCAACGCTGCTGCTCAATGCCGCGCGTAATGTTCCGCGCCCAGAAAATGCAGCGACACGTACGGCTCATCGCCCACGACCCAGCTGTCGTGCCCCGGGCCGATGTAGAACAAATCTCCCGCCCGCATCTCGTAGGAGCGCCCGTTCTTCATCTGGCAGGCGGCGCAACCGGACACAACCATGCCGACATGTTCCACTTCGCAAAAAGCGGCGCCGTCCGCCGCCCCCACATGCGCCGACCATTTCCACCCCGGTTCGTAGCTCGCCCGACCGACCGTCATCGCTCCGATCTTTATCATTTCGAATTTTCCTTTTTCGAATGTCCGCACCTCATCCGGCAGCTCGAAGCGCTTGATCAAGAAATCGTCGTAATTCGGTAACATTTCTGACTCTATCGAACGACCGAGCCACACTGCAAGTGATTGAAGATTACCTCTTCGACCGCCAACCCTTCCTTCCGTTCTTTTGCCGGAGCCCAATAACGAAGGCCGATGCCCGCCGATCAAAATCTGCCCACTTTCTTCAGCCGCAGCGATGCATGCCGTGGATCGCTCTTCAGTAATTGGAACTTCGCGTCAGCTAGTTCTTAACGAAACTCGTTGAAAGCCTTTAGCAGTTTCATAGTGGCTTCGTAATCGAGCTTGTCGCCATCGTAGAAACAACAATACAAACCTTGAAGATTGGATGGTAGATGAATTCCTTTCTTGACCAGTAAGACGAAATTCCGGCCGTAGAGTGCCATTGAGGCTCCGATTTCGATCAGAACATTTTCGTTAATTCGTTGCACTTTATCGCCTCCAACTGTCAAGAGCTCCTCCTCCGACTCGACATGAATCACGGAAGCGAAACAAGTTCGCATATCTTCTAGAACTTTGTCGGGAACCGGCTTTGAGGGCGTCTCGTGCTCAACAGCGACGACAGGATCAAACCTACCAAACTTCAGGATTTCCTTCAGTTGCTCAACGATTGAATGATTTTTCCCATGGGTGATGAACACCTTGTTGTTCTTTGGCAAAGCAAGATCTCCTGCGCCACCTTTCGAACTAAGGGAAGTTTGCCGCGATTGCTCCTCTTCCGTCGCGGTTCGATCTGATTCCTGCTCTTCTTCAAGCTTAACTGTCCCGGCGGAATCAGAAGATTCTATCGCAACATAGAGACCTGTTTTTGTATTCGTAATGAATCCCGCTAGAACACCGTTTGCACGTGCCATCTCGTAAACCCCGCCGGCCCGATCCTTTGGAGCCCCCATGGAAACGAGGACGTTTATTCCGATATTTTCCTGCGGAAACTTACCTCTATCATATTTGGTAAAAAATTGCTTAAAGACGCGAGGACGCAGAGCCGCGTCTCCGGATTGCTTTGCGATCATCTCCTTCTTCCTGGGGAGCAACAATTCGCCATCCCAAATCTGTTAGCTTAATTCTGCTCGCATTGTAAGCCCCGTCAGTTAACCCGTACGCTACTGCGGCTCCGGTTATTGATTGCCAAGCCGAGCTGGTCGGCGAGATGCTCATCGCGTTTGCGAGTTCGTGAGGCGCAGAATCGCCATTGAAGTTCTCGTACAGGGCCTTGGCAAGGCCCATGACTTCCTCCATCGAATGTTTGGGAACGTCGGCCTGACTAATGTAAACGCGTTTGGATGAGGCCGAGTCAATTTTGTTGTTAGGTTTAATCATAGATTGAATTCGATTCTTATGTTTCATACTCGTTAACAAAAACAGCCGGGCCATTTCTGACCCGGCTGCTGTGATTCATTCGTCGTTTCGGGCTTAGCCCCGAAATTCTTCGGGTTTTTCAGATCAATAGTCCATGCCGCCCATTCCGCCCATTCCGCCGCCGGGCATCGGAGGAGTTTTCTCCTTCTCCGGAATCTCGGTGACGAGGGCTTCGGTGGTGAGCAACAGACCGGAGATCGACGCCGCGTTTTGCAACGCGCTGCGCGTGACCTTCGTTGGATCGACAATTCCCGCCTTCACCAAATCGGTGTATTCATCGGCGGAGACATCGTAGCCTTCGTTGCCTTTGCGTTTCTTTACTTCCTCGACGATGAGCGCGCCTTCCTTGCCCGCGTTATCGGCGAGCTGACGGGTCGGCTCTTCAATGGCGCGGCGCACAATTTGCACGCCGACTTTCTCGTCGCCATCGAGGCCCCTCATGTTGTCGAGCACTTTTTGCGCACGGATGAATGCGACACCGCCGCCAGGGACGATGCCTTCCTCAACCGCCGCTCGAGTGGCGTGCAACGCATCTTCGACGCGTGCTTTCTTCTCCTTCATCTCAGTCTCGGTCGCCGCGCCGACGTTGATGACGGCCACGCCGCCTGCGAGTTTGGCGAGACGTTCCTGGAGTTTTTCGCGATCGTAATCGCTCGTCGTTTCTTCGATCTGACGACGGATTTGCGCGACGCGACCTTGGATATCGGCAGTTTTGCCCGAACCTTCGACAATCGTCGTGTTCTCTTTATCAATGGTAACGCGCTTCGCTTTGCCGAGGTCTTCCAGCTTGATGTTCTCGAGCTTGATGCCGAGGTCTTCGCTGATCAGACGTCCACCGGTCAGCACCGCGATATCTTCGAGCATCGCCTTGCGACGATCGCCGAAGCCCGGCGCTTTAACCGCGGCAACTTGCAATGTGCCGCGCAATTTGTTCACGACCAGCGTGGCGAGTGCTTCGCCTTCCACGTCTTCCGCGATGATGAGTAACGGCCGTCCCGCTTTCGCCACTTTTTCAAGCAACGGAAGCATGTCCTTCAGACTCGAGATTTTTTTCTCGTAGATAAGGATGTAAGGATTTTCGAGGATCGCTTCCATGTCTTCCGCATTCGTGACGAAGTAGGGCGACAGATAACCTTTGTCGAACTGCATGCCCTCGACGACTTCGAGCGTGGTCTCGATTGATTTCGCTTCCTCGACCGTGATCGTGCCGTCCTTGCCGACTTTGTCCATGGCGTCGGCAATGATCTCGCCGATCGTCTTGTCCCAGTTGGCCGAAACGGTCGCGACCTGTGCGATCTCAGTGCGGTCACTGACTTTCTTCGAGATTTTCTTCAACTCCTCGACGATCGCATCGACGGCTTTCATGATGCCGCGCTGCAATGACGTCGGGTTCGCACCGGCGGTGACGTTGCGCAGTCCTTCTTTATAGATGGACTCCGCCAAGACCGTCGCCGTAGTGGTGCCGTCGCCCGCGATGTCGGAAGTTTTCGAAGCGACTTCGCGCACGAGCTGCGCACCCATATTTTCATAAGGATCTTCGAGCTCGATTTCTTTCGCGACTGTGACGCCGTCTTTTGTGATCGTCGGGCTACCGAATTTCTTATCGAGAATGACGTTGCGACCGCTCGGTCCGAGGGTGGCCTTGACGGCCTTCGCCAGTTTCTCGATGCCGCGCAGCAACGCGTGCCGCGCACTTTCATCGAATTGTAATTGTTTAGCTGCCATAAGTTAGTTTGTAGTTGTTAATTGAGTGTTGAGATTCCATCAACCGATGATGCCGAGGATGTCGTCCTCGCGCATGATCAGGTAGGTATCGTTGTCTATCTTGATTTCGGTGCCGCCGTATTTCGAAATGAGAACCTTGTCTCCTTTCTTCACGGTGAAATCTACCTTCTTGCCATTGTCGTCGACTTTCCCGGTGCCAAGAGCGACGACTTTGCCCTCCTGCGGTTTTTCCTTCGCGGTATCGGGGATAATGATGCCGCCCTTCTTTACTTCCTGCTCTTCAATCGGCTGCACCAGCACCCGATCTCCAAGCGGTTTTACGTTAACTGTTGCCATAAGTGGTCTTCTTTACTCCTTCTGGTTTTTGGTTTGTGCCGGCGAGCTCGAAACATCGGTTTCGATCCCAGCCGACAAATTGTTTGTCTATTTCTTCTTGTCTTCGTCCACGACTTCGAACTCTGCATCGACAACGTCGCCGTCGCCGCCTCGCTGGCCTGCGCCTTGTTCGGCGCCGGGACGCGCTTGCCCTTCGTGTCCGGGTGGCGGGCCAGCCTGTGCGCCGGCCGCTGAAGCTTGCTTGTAAAGCTCAGCACTGACCTCCTGGAACTTGTTCTGCAAATCGTCGTACGTCCGCTTCATCGCGTCGGTGTCATTGCGATTGATTGCGTCGCGCACTGCGGCGATCGCGTCTTCCACGGATTTCCTTTTGTCGCCGGAAATCTTGTCACCGAGCTCCTTCAACTGCTTCTCGCTCTGATATGCAAGCATGTCGGCGTTGTTCTTGATCTCGATCGCTTCCTTCGCCTTCTTGTCCTCCTCCGCGTGCGATTCTGCTTCGCGCTGCATCTTCTCGATCTCTTCTTTCGAAAGACCCGAGCTGCCAGTGATGGAAATCTTTTGTTCCTTGCCGGTGCCGAGATCTTTCGCGGAGACGTGCAGAATGCCGTTGGCATCGATGTCAAAGGTGACTTCGATTTGCGGGACGCCGCGCGGCGCGGGCGGAATTCCATCGAGATGGAACGTGCCGAGATTTTTGTTGTCGCGTGACAGCGGCCGTTCGCCCTGCAACACTTTAATCTCCACGCCCGGCTGATTGTCGCTGTAAGTCGAAAATATTTGTGATTTGCGAGTCGGGATGGTCGTGTTGCGCGGAATCATCGGCGTAGCCACGCCGCCCGCGGTTTCGATTGCCAGCGTCAACGGCGTAACGTCGAGAAGCAGCACGTCTTTGACATCGCCCTTGAGCACGCCGCCTTGAATGGCTGCGCCCACCGCGACGACCTCGTCCGGATTCACACCCTTGTGCGGCTCCTTGCCGATCAACTGTCGCGCCGTCTCGACAACTTTAGGCATCCGCGTCATACCGCCCACCAGCACTAGTTCGTTGATTTCCCTCTCGGAAATCTGGGCGTCCTTCAAGCATGCTTTCACCGGCGGAATCGTACGCTGGAACAAATCATCAGTGAGCTGTTCGAGCTTCGAGCGCGTTAGCTTCTTCTGAATGTGCTTCGGTCCGCTCGCGTCTGCCGTGATGAACGGCAGGTTAATCTCGTATTCCTGGGTGGACGAAAGAGCGATCTTGGCTTTCTCGGCCTCCTCTTTAATGCGCTGGATCGCGTCCGGTTGCTTCGTCAGATCGATCCCGCTGTCTTTTTTAAATTCGCTAACGATCCAATCCATCACCTTTGCATCCCAATCGTCACCGCCGAGGTGCGTGTCACCATTGGTCGCTTTCACTTCGAAAACGCCGTCGCCGATTTCCAGAACGGAAATGTCAAATGTGCCGCCGCCTAAATCGTAAACCGCGATCTTCTCGTCCTTTTTCTTGTCGAGACCGTATGCGAGCGACGCCGCCGTCGGCTCGTTGATGATGCGCAACACTTCAAGACCTGCAATTTTACCCGCGTCTTTGGTCGCATTGCGCTGCGAGTCGTTGAAATATGCCGGCACGGTGACAACCGCTTGCGTGACTTTTTCGCCCAGCTTCGCTTCCGCGTCAGCTTTCAATTTCGATAAAATCATCGCCGAGATTTCCGGCGGCGAAAAAGTCTTCTTCTGACCGTTGATCTCTATCTGCACGTGCGCGTCGCCGTTGGCCGCTTTCACGACTTTGTACGGAACGCGATGCTCTTCTTCATGGACCTCGTCGTATTTGCGGCCCATGAAACGCTTGATCGAGAAAACCGTGTTTTGCGGATTCGTGACCGCCTGCCGTTTGGCGGCCTGGCCGACCAGCCGCTCGCCGCTCTTTGTAAATGCAACTACCGAAGGGGTGGTCCGCGCGCCTTCCGAATTTTCCAAAACTACAGGGTCGCCACCTTCCATTACGGCCATGCAGGAGTTAGTGGTGCCCAAATCAATACCTAAAACTTTAGCCATTTGAGTAGAATCCTCCAAGGCGCTCTCTTAGCAAAAGCCATTCCGCGTTTTTGAATTTATACATAAGTAACTTGTTATTAACAGTTAACGTATATATACGAGCATGCGTCACACGGCAAATAAGCGACAGGATGTCACAGGAGTCCGCGGTCGAGGAAACCCAAAAGCGCCACCCTGTCACGTCCCGGTGGGTGGTATAGCCTTTGCTTTTTTTCGTGCGATGCAGACGAATTCGACTGAACCTTCAGAATCGTCCGCAAACACCACACGCGACATCGTTTTCCAATGTCCGCACTGCCACACCACGCTCAAGTTGGATCGGGCAACTGCGGGTACCACGTTAAAGTGTGGGAGCTGCCAACAACTCATTCGAGTTCCGCAATCGCGCTCGGCCAAAAAAGTTTCCAACCAAGCGGCGCCGGTCAATCTCGAACAGTCCGCGGACTTGGAAAGCTGCTTAAAAGAAAACGAATCGCAGCGAACAGAGGTCACCGGTTACATCAATCAGCTCAATATTCAAATCCACCGCTGGCAGCTCCGTTTGCAAACGCTGAACGAGCGCAAGCAGCAGCTTGAAGCCAAACTCGCCCCGCGAAAAAGTTAAGCCATCAGGTGGATCGAGCAATCCCTTGTCCACCAACGGACGGACTCGTCCCGTGGCGAGCTCGATACCAAAATAATGTCGGCGCAGCCGAGAAGCGGGACTCCAGAAGACCTCGCTCTTGTCTTGCTGGTACAGCTGGCAACATTGCGCACGTGAACTCGTACCCCGACACGATGTCGTTGCGGGAGGCGCGGGATATGTTCTTCGCCCGTAGCAATCTCGGTCCGGACGGCGGTTACACGAGTCGGTGGGTCCGCGTAGAAACTAAACCGGTACCATTTTATTTTCCGAACTGGTCGGCCCGCGTGGCCGCGGCCCGGCTGCACGACCTTCACCACATCGCCACGAATTACAAAACCGACTGGCCGGGGGAAGCGGAAATCTCGGCGTGGGAGATCGGCGGTAGCTGCGGGCACTATTATGCGGCGTGGGCTCTCGACCTGAGCGGGTGGGGCGCCGGACTCATCGTCGCCCCGCGAAGACTGTTCTGCGCCTTCCTGCGCGGCCGAGAGGCGAAAACGAATTTGTATCACATCGGTTTCGACGAAAAGCTTCTCGACCAAGTCACAGTTGGCGGGTTGCGCGATCAACCTGGATTGCACCTGTCGCCTACGCTGCCAGCGTTGGGCGACGTCGCGTTGTTCAGCTTTTGGTCAGTGCTCGCCATTGGTACGTGGTGTCCGTTGCCCCTTTTTTGGGCTCGCGCTTTTTTGGCTGATCGTTCGCGCATGCTTGTCGTGAAAAGCCAGCCACAGTACCTTTAAGCGTGCGGCAATATCACGAGCTCCTGCGCCTGGTTCTCGAACAGGGCGAATCTCGCAACGACCGCACCGGCGTCGGCACGTTATCGATCTTTGGCGCACAAGCGCGATTTGATTTGCGCAAAGATTTTCCGCTCCTCACGACAAAGAAGCTGCACCTCAAATCGATCATTTATGAACTGCTCTGGTTTCTCAGCGGCGACAGCGACACTCGCTACCTCCGAGAAAATAAGGTTACGATTTGGAACGAATGGGCGGATGAAAAGTACGACAAGGATCTAGGTCCCGTCTACGGCAAGCAGTGGCGGCACTGGACAGGACATAGCGTAAAACGGATCGATCCCGACGTGAATCAGATGATGTTTGATCTTGGCGAAATTAGTAAGACTACAAGCACTAGACATGACGGTCGCCGTGAACTCAGCGACCATGGTATTGATCAGATCGCAAACGTCATTGAGGAAATCAAAAAGAATCCCTCCAGTCGCCGTCTAATTGTCAGCGCTTGGAATGTCGTCGACATCGACAAGATGGCATTGCCTCCATGTCACGCTCTGTTTCAATTCTATGTGCAGGACGGCGAACTGAGCTGCCAACTATATCAACGCAGCGCCGACCTATTTCTCGGCGTGCCGTTCAACATCGCGAGCTACGCGCTGCTAACGATGATGGTAGCGCAGGTGTGCGGCCTTTCGCCGGGCGATTTCGTCCACACCTTCGGCGACCTGCACCTTTATCAAAACCATCTCGACCAGGCGCGGGAACAACTGACTCGTCAATGTCGGCCGTTGCCGCGGATAAAATTGAATCCCGCAGTGAAAAATATCGACGATTTCAAATTCGAAGACTTCGAGCTGATCGGCTACGATCCCCATCCTTCAATCAAAGCGCCGATCGCGGTATAAGTGCCGATTAAGTCTCGGCTTCGCCGACATTATCTTTAGCATCGAGCAAGGACTGCTCGATCCACGTGAGTCGCCGAGGACGGGGTTTGTCGCACTGTACAGGCAGGCGTGTCGCCTGCGAACTCAAAGACAAGCAGCCCGGCAGCCGTCGGGCCGCCATCACAAAACAAGAATCGACCTCTGAGACTTTTCTACCGCGCGCGGGCTCAAAGTCTTGTGAAGACGTTGTTGGGATTAACGATCTTGTTCTGCACGATCATTTCATTGCGGGCGCAGACGTCGGTCGAGATCGATTTGCAGGAACAGACTGCGTATCTCATTCGAAACGGCCGCGTCGTCCTTTCGACGCCCGTTTCAACCGGCCGCTACGGACATCTTACCGGGAACGGCGCTTTCAAAGTAATCGAGAAAGAACTCAATCATTTCTCGAACATGTACGGCAAGATCGTGGATGCGGGCGGCAATAACATCGTTCCGGACGCCGACGCGGACATGCCGGTGCCGCGCGGCGGCAAATTCATTCCCGCGTCGATGCGTTATTTCATGCGGTTTGATGGGGCGAACGGAATGCACGCCGGCTACGTGCCAGGCTACCCGGCATCGCACAGTTGCGTGCGTCTACCGGAGGAAAACGCGATCGCGTTTTACAACGCCGTGGAAGTCGGAACTCCGGTGACTGTGTTTGGCCGGGCCCCGCGCGGCCGTTATTCCGGACAATCGCGATCCGCAATGTTCAGAGAACGCAATCCGTTTGTGGATTCACGGTTCGATCCGTACTTCGATAGGCGCTTTGTCCCGCCCATTTGGCGGCCTTGAGAATCGCCAGTCCCCAAAAGCTTGCCGGGCTACGGATGGACGCTGGCCGTCTTGGGACCACGCGTCAGATCGACAAGATCGCTGAGAATATTCAATGTCTCGTCGCGCTCAGGATCGACAGCGGGTTCCTTGGTGTCGTCGTTCTCCTCGCCGCCGATCAAATCCGAATCCGCATCAGAGGCAGCTTCAGGTGCGACCTTT
>DATMPQ010000276.1:0-17377 GCA_035567015.1 Chthoniobacterales bacterium
ATCCAAGACGCAACGCCAAAGATAGGCTTCTTCCGGCTACGTGGGCGATTTGCGACGTCGGTCGCAGAATCCTGTGACTTGGTCATCTAACATGTGAATATGCCGACAATTCCGTCGGTTATCCAGCGTATTAGCCGACAAAACCGTTAATTTCGCGGGTTTGAGAGAAGCTTTCGACCGGAAAAACCTGCGCGCAATCGGAGCCCAACATCATCTCGGCTGTCGCAGCCCGCAGGCTAAAAGTGGGCTTCAACGCTATAGCATTCGCCGTCATGCTCGTGCAGCGTGAAACGAGAACCATCCGGCGTGTGGTCTCGGCCAGGGTGAGGAATGTTTTCATTTCTCGCGCCTCACATCAGGCGCGAGAGGTCGCGCGGTAACGGCGAAGTGAATCGGAGTTCTTTCTTCGTCACGGGATGCGGAAATTTGAGGACACAGGCATGGAGCGCTAGGCGCTTCACTGGGTCGGTCCGCGCTCCGTATTTTTTGTCGCCGACGATCGGACATCCGGCGTCAGCCAGTTGGACACGGATCTGGTGACGGCGTCCGGTCACCAAGGTCAACTCAACGAGTGTCCGCCGCGGGGCGCGCGCCAGGACCCGGTAATGCGTGATGGCATGCCGTGTCTGGGCACGGCGCGGAGTACTGTAGACCTTGAAATGATTTGTTTCATCAAGGTCCGATTCAAAAACGCCACTTTCGGCAGCGAGTCGGCCTTCCACGACGGCCTCATAGCGTTTCTCGGCTTCGTCCCAGCCTGCTTGCAATGTTCGTTTCGCTGCGGCGGTCTTCGCGAAAACCATCAGGCCCGAGGTCTCTCGGTCGAGACGATGTACGATCCAAATGCGATCCCGGGCGTGCCCTCTCCCTTGCCGAACATAATCCGTGAGTTGGAAGTAAGCCGTCTTCTTCGTTTCCGCTTCGCTTGCAACGCTGAGAAGATTCTCCGGTTTGTCGATCACGATGAGCGTCGCGTCTTCAAAGAAGATCTTCATTCCCGAAGGCAACACGGTTTTCGGGACGCCGATAAGGTCGGAGCGGACAGCGACTACATCACCGGGCAGAAGGCCGTGGTTAAACTGAGTGACCGGGCGGTCGTTCACGGTCACGGCCTGAAACTTTAGCCAGGTGCGCACATGTTTGCGTTTCGCCTCTGGCCAGGTGGCAAAGAGATAGGCGAGAAGTTCCGCCGGCTTCTCGACGATGCTCCGCTTCGGCATTCTAAGAATCTAGCGAGGCAAGCGCGGTGCGCATTTGCGTGAAACGGTTCTTCGCGCTGGCTTCCGGTCGGCCTACTTCCAAGCGTTTCTCGATATCTCGTGGCATCGCCTCAAAAAATCGCTGCGCATGAGACAGAAATCGCGTAAGTGCGATGGGAATACCGCCTTACATTCTAAACCGGCCATTTGGCCGGTTTCTCCCACCCGCTGTACGCCTCCGCGTGAAGAGCCTCCTGCCGAAAGCTTGACCAGCTCATCGCGCTCGGCCGCTTGACTATGTTTACTTCTTTCCGGTTTTCCTTCTTGCCGCCCACCGTGCCTTCATCAGCTGTGAAAGCCTTTTCCTTCCCGCAGCAGTAATTCCGCCCTTTCTCTTTGCAGTTGTGGCGGCAGCCGTCCTTCCCTTTCTCTTCGCCCATCGTGCTCTCATTGCGGCGGCAATCTTGGCACGGGCCTGAACGGACATTCTTCGTTTGGCTCTGCGGGTTGAGGTCGTCGAAGGCGACGCTCCTAGGAGGGAACCAAGGCGTTTTTCAAGCGTTGCAATTTGGCGCCGGATGTCAAGGGCTTCTTCCAGTGATTTGAGAGAGATATCCATGCGGACGTGGATAACGGATTAGGAAGCTCTGAGCAACTAAGTTTTTTGCTCGCCTCTTCGCGAGCCCGCTGCCGATCTTGTTCTCGTTAGGAATCACCAAACCCTGAATGACTGTCGATTCAGTCTTAGTCCATTGCGACGGCTGCCAAGCCAGAATGTAGGAAGATCATCCTCACGCCCCTGCTGAACAACGCCACCCTTCTCCCCAATGCGGCTTGCTCTTGCGTCGTTTCGAAGTGAGCATGAGCGCAACCTTGACTTTTCACAGTAAGCTCATAGGCAAGGGACGTCATTTTGGTAAAAAGCGACCCTTCGTAGAACAAACAGTTGGCGACGATCTAGATCGTAAGACCGGGCGGTGGATGAAACTTCACGGGCTCATAGATCGCAGAAGGAAGTGGTAACACGAACGAGTGACCGACCCTGCAACAGGCAAGGTTGTGCACGAGTGCGACGAACCGCTCCTCGAACATAGAGGCCACGGCTCTGCGAAGAGATGAAGCGTGCGCGAATTACTTTGTCGAACGTTACGATGATCCAGTGATCTGCACTTGGGATTTGTCGTCGTCGCCGTCCTCGGAAAGGCCCAGCAAAAAAGATCGACAATGCGCGCAGATCTGGCCTAAATCTGATTCGCTTCCGTGCGAAGCGTAGGATGTAGGACACCATGAAGGCGATCGTACTCGAGGACAAAGATGTTGAGCCTCTCAATCGCTTCATTCAAGGACCAATGGAAATGACACAGTTTTTGCGCTTCGCCATTGGTCTCGCATCTGCACTGAGCGGAGTGCACCAGAGTGGTTTGATCCACAAGGACGTAAAGCCGGCCAATGCTCTGGTTAACTCATCCACCGGCCAGGTCCGGCTGACGGGCTTTGGTATAGCTTCGCGCCTTTCGCGCGAGCATCAGGATCCCTCGCCGCCCGAATCCATCGCCGGGACACTGGCCTACATGGCACCTGAACAAACCGGGCGAATGAATCGCTCGATCGATTCCCGCAGCGACCTCTACGCTCTCGGCATGACGTTTTACGAAATGCTGACCGGGAGTCTGCCCTTCTCGGCTTCGGATCCGATAGAATGGGTGCACTGTCACATCGCGCGACAGCCAGTGCCGCCCGGCGAACGGTTGAAGAATATCCCGGGCCCGGTGTCTGCAATCGTCATGAAGCTGCTCGCCAAAACTGCTGAGGAACGCTACCAGACGGCAGCTGGCGTTGAAAATGACCTCCTGCGCTGCCTCGCTGAATGGGAAACTCAGGGCCGCATCGACGACTTCGAGCCTGGCGAACGCGACACGTCCGACCGTCTGCTAATTCCCGAGAAATTGTACGGGCGAGCACACGAGATCGAGACGTTGCTTGCCTCCTTTGACCGTATCATAGCTAACGGCAGACCAGAGTTGGTACTTGTTTCCGGATATTCCGGAATCGGGAAATCTTCTGTTGTTAATGAACTCCAAAAAGCACTCGTTCCGCCGCGTGGCCTCTTTGCATCAGGCAAATTCGATCAATACAAACGTGACATTCCTTATGCCACCTTGGCGCAGGCCTTCCAAAGCCTTATTCGTCGCCTTCTGGGCAAAAACAAAGCAGAGCTGGCCAAGTGGAGGGATGCGCTCCGTGAGGGACTCGGTCCGAACGGACAGTTGATTGTGGACCTTGTCCCGGAATTGAAACTCATCCTTGGAGAACAACCGCCCGTTCCCGAACTTCCGATACAGGACGCACAACGCCGATTCCAGTTGGTCTTCCGGCGATTTATTAGCATATTTGCGAGGCCGGAACATCCGCTGGCTCTCTTCCTTGACGATCTGCAGTGGCTCGACGCAGCAACACTCGATTTGCTCGAGGATCTGTTGACCCAGCCAGACGTAGAGCACCTGATGTTGATCGGCGCCTACCGAGACAATGAAGTAAATTCCAGTCATCCACTGATGCGCAAGCTGGCAGCGATCCGGCAAGGCGGTGGCGCTGTGCACGAGATTACTCTTGCGCCGCTCGCCTACGAAGATTTGCGACAGTTAGTTGCCGACGCCCTTCACTGTGATCGGGATCGCGCTTCTCCGCTAACCGAATTGGTCCATGAAAAGACGGCTGGCAATCCATTTTTCGCCATTCACTTTATTACTGCACTTGCCGATGAAGGCTTATTCATCTTCGACTATGGTGCTGGGCGATGGTCTTGGGACCTGACTCGCATTCGTGCCAAGGGTTACACGGACAACGTGGTGGAACTCATGGTTGCGAAGTTGAACCGCCTACCAGTCGAAACCCAAAAGGCATTACAGCAGCTTGCCTGCCTGGGCAACAGTGCAACGTTTGCTGTGCTAACGATCGTTTACGAGGGCTCAAACGATGTGCACAGTGACCTCCGTGAAGCGGTCCGAGCTGGCCTTGTTCTCCGCTCGGAAGATTCGTATCGATTTCTTCACGATCGCGTCCAGGAAGCAGCCTATTCTTTGATTCCGGAAAAATCGCGCGCCAATGCTCATCTCCGCATAGGGAGGCTGCTCGCGGCGCATACTCCTCCAGAGAAGCGCGAAGAGAAGATCTTCGAGATCGTCAATCAGGTTAACCGTGGCGCCGTTTTGATCACCTCACGAGAAGAACGTGAGCAACTGGCCGAACTCAACTTGATTGCGGGCAAGCGCGCTAAGGCCTCAACCGCCTACACCACGGCGCTCAACTATCTCATTGCGGGTGCAGCACTGTTGGCGGATGAAACTTGGGAGCGTCGGCACGAGCTCGCTTTCCAATTGGAATTGCACCGCGGCGAGTGTGAGTTCCTGACTGGCCAGCCGACGGCTGCCGAACAGCGCCTGACAATGCTTTCATCCCGTGCCGCGAACACGGTCGAACTCGCGAGCGTCATCAACTTGCGCGTCGATCTATACACGGCCCTCGATCAAAGCGATCGCGCGGTTGAGGTCTGTCTCGATTACCTCCGACATTCGGGCCTCGAATGGCCGCCGCATCCGACAGAAGAGGCAGGTAGACGAGAATACGAGCGGATCTGGTCACAGCTCGGCAGCCGCAAGATCGAGGATCTAATCAACTTGCCCTTGATGAGCGACCCGGCATCGCTCGCGACTCTGGATATTCTGACGAAGGTCCTCCCGCCGGCATTGTTTACCGATGCGAACCTTCTTTCCCTGGCCATCTGCAAAGCGGTCAATCTCGGCATCGAGCGGGGCAACAGCGACGGTTCGTGTGTTGCCTATGTTTGGCTTGGTCAGATAGCCGGACCGCACTTCGGCGACTACAAGGCCGGATTTCGATTCGGCCAGCTTGGCTATGAACTGGTCGAAAAACGCGGCTTGAGCCGCTTCCAGGCTAGGACCTACATGGTCTTCGCAAGTCACGTTATACCATGGGCGAAACATGTCCGGGCTGGCCGCGACCTGCTACATCGGACGTTCGAGGCCGCGAACAAGATAGGAGACTTGGTTTTTGCAGCGTACAGCTTGCTCAACCTGAATACAAATCTTTTGGCAGCGGGAGATCCGCTCTCTGAGGCGCAACGTCAAGCGGAGAATGGCCTCGAGTTTGCCCAGAAGACCCGATCCCGGTTTGGTTTCGTGATTGACCACATGACCCCGCGGATCGGGCTCATCCGGACCCTCCGTGGTTTAACGCCGAAATTCGGCTGTCTTGACGATGCGCAGTTTGAGGAGCTTGTGTTCGAGCGCCATTTGGCGAGTGATCAGGTGCAGCCGCAGCCAGTGTGCTTTTACTGGATCCGAAAGCTGCAAGCCCGCTTCTTTGCGGGCGACTATGCTTCCGCTCTCGAAGCCTCGTTGAAGGCAGAACCGCTGCTCTGGACTGCCCCATCAAATCTTGAATTGGCGGTGTATCACTTGTTTGGCGGGCTGTGCCGCGCGGCATTGTGGGATTCCGCATCTCCTGACCTGAGGCAGCAGCATTTCGACGCCTTGGCGGGTCACCATGGGCAGCTCGAAGTATGGGCGAAGAACTGCCCGGAGAATTTCGAAAGCCGCGCGGCTCTCGTCAGCGCGGAGATCGCACGGATAGAAGGCCGCGAGGTCGATGCTATGCGCCTGTACGAGCGGGCGATCCGCTCGGCACGAGAGAACGGTTTCGTACACGTTGAGGCCGCCGCCAACGAAGTTGCGGCCTGGTTTTACCTGATACGCGGTTTCGAAAAGATCGCGCACGCGTACTTGTGCGAGGCCCGGTATTGCTACCTGCGTTGGGGGGCGACTGGTAAGGTGCGACAACTGGAGGAGTTGTATCCGCAGCTGACGGACGAGAAGCCACTCGCCGGTAGCACAAGCACGCTCGGGACACCCATCGAACACCTCGATCTCGCTACAGTGATCAAAGTCTCGCAAGCCGTGTCGGGCGAGATGGTCCTTGAAAAGCTGATCGACACGCTTATGCAAACCGCGATTGAGCACGCGGGCGCTGAGCGAGGGCTCCTGATTCTTCCACGAGATGGTGAAGAGCGGATAGAGGCGGAAGCTACGACCAGCGGAGACGAAGTCATCGTGCTTCTGCCGGGAGTCCCGGTCACCGCAGCCGCGCTACCTGAGTCGATCGTCCGTTATGTCATCCGCACCCAGGAGAGCGTAATTCTCGATGATGCCTCAGCCCAGAACCCCTTTTCCGCGGATCCGTACCTCGTTCAGCATCGCACTCGTTCCATTCTCTGCCTGCCATTGATTAACCAGGCCGAACTCATCGGTGTGCTCTACCTTGAAAATAACCTGACCCCCCGCGTCTTCACTCCCACCCGGATCGCGATGCTGAAAGTGCTCGCTTCACAGGCCGCAATCTCCCTGGAGAATACACGGCTGTACGGCGATCTCGAAGAACGCGAAGCGAAGATCCGGCGTCTGGTCAACGCCAATATCATCGGGATCTGCATCTGGAATGTCGAAGGTCGGATTATTGAGGCCAACGAAGCCTTTCTCTGCATAGTGGGATACGACCGCGAGGATCTCCTGTCAGGTCGGGTTAGTTGGAGGGAGGTAACGCCCGACGAATGGTGCGCGGCCGATCAACAGGCGTTGGCAGAGCTTGCCGCCACCGGCGTCTGCGAACCTTTCGAGAAGGAATACTTCCGCAGAGACGGCAGTCGCGTGCCGGTCCTGGTTGGCGGCGCATTGCTAGAGGGAAATGGAAGCGAGGGTGTCGCTTTCGTGCTTGATTTGAGCGAGCGAAAACGCGCCGAGGAGGCCTTAAAAAGCAGCGAATCCTACTTGCACAGTATGCAAGTGGAATTTGCGCGCGTTTCCAGGCTGACAACCATGGGCGAACTGGCAGCGTCCATAGCTCATGAAGTTAACCAGCCGCTCGCGGCTATCGTGAATAACGCGAATGCGGGAATGGAACTTATCGAGAATGGCAACGGCGATCCCGCAGTCCTTCGCGAGATCCTGGCCGACGTGGCGGCGGACGGGTGCCGCGCCCATGATATCATTCGCAATGTCCGCAACATGATTAAAAAGGGGAGCGCCATTCGACAGCGGGTAAGTCTGAACGATGCAGTCATGACTGTGACGCACATGGTCCGGAGCGACGCAAAGGCTCACTCATGCGAGGTGCAAACGTTTCTCGTCGAGGATCTCCCGGTCATCGTAGGCGATCCCGTCCAGATTCAGCAGGTCCTGATTAATCTTGTAAACAATGCCTTCGATGCCATGCGTGATACGCCGACCATCAAACGTAAGGTGGAGATTGTCACGCAGCGGGAAGGCGATGAAACAATTCGCGTTAGCGTGCGCGATCAGGGCATTGGAATTAGCGATGAAGTAAAGGAGCGGCTCTTCGAGCAATTCTACACGACCAAAGACGATGGGCTCGGGATGGGTTTGGCAATTGCGCGCTCCATAATTGAATCCCATGGCGGTAAAATTGAGGCGGAGAATGTTGACGGCGGCGGCGCGCGGTTCTGTTTCACTCTCCCGACGGTAACGAAATGCTAAAGTGATCTCTCCGGGTCCGCTCGTATTCATAATCGACGATGACGAATCGGTCCGAAAGAGCTTGAAGCGATTGTTAGGCTCGGCCAAATATGAAAGTGAAGTCTTCGAATCGGCCTCCGATTTCCTGACGCGTTTACCTTATCCCGGGCCATCATGTGTGATCGTAGATGTCCGGATGCCTGGTTTGAGTGGGATCGATTTCCAGCAAGCTCTGATCCAGCGCCACCGGGAAGAACAACTCATTTTCATTACCGGACACGCAGATGTCCCGATGTGCGCCCAGGCAATGAAGTCTGGTGCGGTCGATTTTCTGCCGAAGCCGGTGCGGCGTGACAAATTGTTGAAAAGCGTCGAAAGCGCCATCGTTCGTTCGGCCGAGCAACGCCGCCGAGCAGCGGAAAGGAATGAAGCGCGGCGCTTACTCGCTTTGCTAACACCGCGCGAATTCGAAGTGATGCAGCTGCTCATCACCGGAATGCTCAACAAGCAGGTGGGCGGCGAACTCGGCATGGCGGAAACGACAGTCAAAATCCATCGCTGCCGGGTTATGCACAAACTTCGCGTTACTTCGGTGGCGGAGCTGGTTCTTCTAGTGCAAAAGGCGGACTAGCGTCGCCCGTGAAGTATACGACCAAAGTATGATTTTCTTTTCCGGCAAGCCCAGGTTATCTCGTCGCATGCCGAATTCGTCTGCCGTTGTTAGCTCGACTTCCTTCCAGCGTAAGGGCCTTGGCTACAGCAAAGACTTGGAAACGCACAAACACGCGGTCGCACTGTTCCTTAGCGTTTACAACTTTGTTCGCCGTCACTATGCACTCGGAACCAGGCCAGCGGTCGCGGCGGCCGTTGAGCATGAGCCTTGGACTTTAGAACGAGTCGTAGAAATGACGGCAGGGTATTGCCGTCGAAAACAGGATGCGAAGTTTGAGGAAGCCTTCGCTGAACTTGAAGCGTGAGAAGCTGGCGTAGCTTGTACCGTTGGTTAAGGCGCTGCGACCGGAATCCCGGCCTGTTCAGCGAGTTTGCGTTATTGCGTTTGCCTCACAGGCGATCTATTGCGCTGGTGGTTTCTCGTACCTGTCACCATGTTCCTCTAGAGTCACGAGGACCGTGCCAGCGAAAAGCTGAAACGGCTGATGAGCTGGATCGACAAGCTTCCCGATTCGAACCTTGTAAAACTGGTCCGGATATTTCTCGAAATGTTCGTCGAACATTGTTGCAAACTGCAAAACTGTTAGGGCGGCCCGTGGAGCCGATTTTATGGCTTGTTGCACCGCGTCTGGCGACGTGGCGGCTCCTAACACGCTTAGAAACTCGATGCATTCACGAAGCGGGAGGCGGGCAAGTTTTCGGCGTTCGGCCTCTTCGGGTATCGCTCGTTCAAATTCAATCCACAGTCTCTTTAGACAGCTTCGCCAAAGAGTGCGGGCCTCGTCTCTGGGAAGCTCAAAATCTGGTTCCTCCGCCATTTGTCAGCGATTCGGGAGCAGGGTCTATACCTGCAATTTTCTCCGACAGTCTTCCTTATAAAAGCCGTACCGACGCTGGCCCAACACCGCGAAATCTAACGGTTTGCCTCGTTGACGATGATCTGTCGGTTCTGAAGGCCACAGGCCGGCTACTTTCCTTTGCGGGTTGGAGTGTGGAACCGTTTGCAGATCCAGTCGCATTCCTGCGGTACGCTGAGATTCATCATCCAAGAGTGGTAGTCCTTGATATTCGAATGTCCCCCATGAACGGCCTCGAGGTGCAAACGCGGTTGCAAAGACTTTCTCCCGCGACGCGGGTGATTATTCTGACCAGCAAAGACGATCCCTTGGTTCGTAGCAGAGCGATCAACGCGGGGGCGTCGGCTTTTTTTCTCAAGCCCGCCGGCCATCAAGACTTTCTTGCCAGCGTTCGATCAGCGTTTGCGGAAGATTAAATCGACGGCGCCGAAAATAGGTCCCTCACAAAATCTGTTTAGGACGATGGCACGTGATCGTTGGGACGAGCTAGTTTGCTGATTCATCCGGCCGCAAGTTCGTACTACCAAGGTAGTATTTCCGGCCGCCGCCACCCGCAGTAGGAATAATCAACGCCTATGAGTTGGCTAATTCAAACGCTGCATCACTACCCGGAGATCGCGTTTTTCCTCACTCTGGCCATTGTTCCAGTTGGTAATCGGTATTCTGGCTGGGAAATTCATTTTCAAATGCATCCCGGCGCTTTGGTCGGCGTCTGTGCCGGAGCGCCAACGACGACGGCCTCGCTGGGAGCCGTGCAAGACGGACCCAAGAGCAACGTTCCCGCGCTTGGCTATAAATATAAACGCACACAAACCAAAAACTCAGCCTCATGAAAACTGATCAACAGCCAGACTTAACAGAAACAGTTTTCCTCCAGACAGTCAGTCTTGCCGTTGCCCGGCTGAAACAACAGCTGCAACGAGAATACGAGCAAGCCTATCCAGCACTGCGCGAGATCATCCATCTTGTCCTCGACGAAGAAGAATCGCGGGCCTGGGACTTAACCTCTTTCCCACATTTGCTTCTTCCCGATCTTGTCGAAGCGCATGTCGCTCAACTGAACTTGCAACCAGTTGAAAGGAAACATGCGGATGTGTTCATGACTCACGAGCACGATCAATTCGAAAAGTATCAACCGGTTTTTGGCTTATGCGCTTAACCGCTTCGATTCGCGGCCAACGGAGAACTCACTGATGCCAGCGAAGACGCCACGTTTAGTGTCGAATCGAGATCCCAGTAGGCGCGGATGGTCTACGGAAATCGCGACGATGGCTCGTTTGCCCATGACGAACCTTGAACTTATTCCTGTGGACAAGGTCGGGACGGCCACGAATGGGATCATAGGAAATAGCCCTGCTCTGCAATCGGTACTCGCGGAGGTCAAACAAGTTGCAGCGACCGATTCCACTGTTTTGGCGCTTGGGGAGACTGGCACTGGCAAGGAGCTGATTGCTCACGCCATTCATGACCTGAGCCCACGCTCAGGTCGTCCATTTGTCAGCCTGAGTTGCGCCGCCATTCCTCTTGACCTGTTGGAAAGCGAACTGTTTGGGCATGAGAAGGGTGCGTTCACCGGAGCTATCGCCCAGAAGATTGGACGCTTCGAAATGGCCGACACTGGAACTCTGTTCTTGGATGAAATCGGTGATCTGCCTCCAGCTTTGCAACCTAAGTTGCTGCGGGTCTTGCAGGCGCATGAATTCGAGCGTCTTGGCAGCGGCAGGACTCATCGCGTCAACGTCCGTCTTGTTGTGGCGACACATCGAGATCTCGGGCAGATGGTAAGGCGAGGAGAATTCCGCAGTGATCTCTACTATCGCCTGAATGTGTTTCCTGTCGTGCTGCCGCCGCTGCGGCATCGTCGTGAAGATATTCCACAATTGGTCTCACATTTTATTGAAATTGTTTCCCAACGCATGCGCAAGAAGATTACGCGTATTCCTAAGGAAACAATGGATGCGCTCACCGCTTATTCGTGGCCCGGTAACGTGCGGGAACTCCAGAACCTTATCGAACGAGCTGTGATTCGCGCGGACAACGAAGTGCTTCTGAATCCTTTGCCCACAGGGCAGGATCAGGCAGCGGTCCCTGCAACCGCGACATCGGACAAAAATCCGGGCAGACCGAATGCTGTAGGAGGCACCTTTGCCGATTGCACACGAGCCTTGATCCTCGACACGTTGCAGGCGACGGGGTGGCTTGTAGGAGGACCCGGTGGAGCAGCGGAGCGACTGGCGCTCAAGCGGACTACGTTAGTCGCGAAGATGAAGAAGCTCGGGATCTCACGCCCGACACCCCGGAATCGCCTCAGTTCCTCAAGCTCAGATCGATTCAAGAGTATGAACACCATCAATGACCACGAGTCTCGAATGCAAGACTGAGTCTCTGTTCTTCACAATTCAATGCCCAGGGCTACAACTTTTTCCATATCGACTCCGAGTATTCAGATTTTTCCTGCACGATCGCCACACTGGCGGTCCGCAGAAATAACTCGAGGCTGATGAAGACACGTTTGATCTGTTTCGGCCTAACCGTTCTGCTGATCGCGAGTTGCGAAAAGGAATCCAAGATCAAGGTCTATCGAGTTTCGAAAGCGCCGCTCGAAGATTCAGCCTCCAATCGGAGCGATTCAATGCCGACAAATGCGGCTTCGCCGGCCGCGCCAGCCGTGCCGCCTGCGACGGCACCGGTGAATTCGACTGCGGTGATAACACCGCCGAACTGGGAGCCGCAGCCACTTTCGCAAATGCGACAAGCCAGCTTCATTGTGAAAGGCAACAGCGGGGAGATGGCGGACATCTCACGGGTAAGCCTGGGAACTTCCGCAGCAAGTGTGCTCGATAATGTCAATCGCTGGCTTTCGCAACTCGGCCAACCGGCGATTCCAGCGGAAAGATTGGCTGACGTGACGCAGCCCCTAACCACATCGCTCGGGGAAGTAGCGATTGTAGATCTCGTCGGTTTGCCGAGAGGCGGCGATCCGGCGAAGGACGGGCGAATCATCGCAGCAATGGCGGGTACAAACAGCGGCACATTGTTTTTCAAGATGCGCGGAAACGCCGCCCTGACAGAAGCTCAGAAAAGCGATTTCATTAAGTGGGTTGCGGCCGCTTGCAATGGCCCGGCCGAGAGCAAGTCACCCCAACTGGCTGCAATGTCAGCGCTGGATTCAACCGCGCCTTCAATTAAATGGAAAACGCCCGACGGTTGGACGGAAGTGCCGCCCTCATCGATGCGATTCGCCAGTTTCAATGCGACCGCGCCAAACGGCGGCAAAGTAGACATATCGATTGTGACTTTTCCCGGCGATGGCGGATCCGACGCCGATAACGTCAATCGTTGGCGGAAGCAGATCGGTCTTGCTCCGATCGATGACAAGGAAATTGCCAACCTCGTTAGGCCGGTGAGTGTCGGTGACAGCCAGTTTTCCGCGCTGGACATGACGAGTGGCGGTGCGCGTGTCATCGCGGCCTGGACCCGGCGCGATGGACGAAGCTGGTTCTTTAAAATGAGCGGACCAGTCCCGGCGCTTGAGGATGAGAAGCCGAAATTCTTCGATTTCCTTCAATCGATTGATTTTCATTCCTGACTTTAGATGTGGCGCCGATTCGTTGATTTGCTGACATCGCTGAAGCTGACGATCATCTGCCTGGCGGCGGCCATGGTGCTGATTTTCGCCGGGACGCTCGCGCAAGTTCACCTCGGAATTCATGAAGCCCAGCAGCGTTATTTCCAAAGCTTCTTTGTATGGTGGCCACCGGAGAGTCAGGGATTAAGGATGCCCGTTTTCCCGGGCGGCCATCTCATTGGGGCCGTCCTGCTCGTCAATCTCGTTGCGGCGCATGCCAAACGATTCCGCTGGGCTTGGCGGAAACTTGGTATTCATCTAACACACGCAGGGCTAATCATCATGCTGGCGGGCGGTCTTTTCACTGATCTTTTTGCGGTCGAGAGCCACATGCGACTCGGCGTTGGTGATACCAAAAATTATTCAGAAGACGCGCGCCGGATAGAACTGGCGGTAATCGACACCACGGACAATGGCTTGGATCAAGTCACGGCCATCCCCGACAACATCCTGCGACAAAGCCGGGCGATAGATCACTGGAGCCTGCCATTCCGAATAGTCGTTAGGAGTTTTTATCAGAACTCGCGTCTGCGAATCCTGTCTGAGGCCGGCAAAGGAGCGCAGATTGTAGTGCAATCAGCTCCCCGTGCCACCGGCATTGATGAAGATGATGTTCCCAGCGCGGCCATTGAAATAATCCCGAAACAGTCGGGAACTTCCATCGGCACCTGGCTTGTTTCGGATGCGTTAGGCCCGCCACAGACATTTTTATGCGATGGCCGCAATTGGATGATCGCGCTCCGGCCGATGCGTTACTACAAACCGTACAGCGTTACCCTGCAAAAATTCACGCACGAGCGTTACGCCGGCACCGAAATCCCAAAAAACTTTTCCAGTCGCGTTACCCTGATCGATCCCGAACGCATAGCGAACCGCGACGTGCTGATTTACATGAATCACCCGTTGCGTTATCGGGGTGAAACCTTTTACCAAGCGGGTTTTCAAAAGGACGATCAGGCTACCATTTTGCAGGTCGTTCATAACCCGAGCTTCATCGCGCCTTACGCTGCGTGCGTTATTGTCGCAGCCGGACTGCTCGTGCAATTCGGATATCACCTTGTCGGCTTCTCGCGGAAAAGGCGAACCGCTTTGGCATGAAACGGTATTTCCCATGGCTCGTTCTTGTTTTGGCTGCAGCCTGGATTGCCGCCGATTGGCGCCTTCCTCGCGTTCAACAAGACAGCTTCGACATTGCCAAATTTGGAAAGACGCCGGTTTTAGTCGGCGGTCGCGTCAAACCGCTCGATACCGTTGCCCGCAACGCGTTGCTGATTATTCACGGTAAGCAGCAATTACGGTTGGAAGGTAGTGGTCGACTCACGGCCATGGAGTGGCTCACCGATACAATGTTCAATGCGTCAGTTGCCGACGGGTATCCGGTATTCGTGGTACAAAATGCGGACGTTCTCGGCTTGTTCGGATGGGAGCAGAGCGATCGCAAGTATTTCAGTTTTAGCGAGCTCTCGCCGTTTCTGCAAAAGATCGAAGAGCAGGGGGAAGAATCGGAGAAGCTCGAGTCGGTGCAGCGCGCCGCTTATCAGAACGCCATACTGAATCTTCGAAATGGGCTGGTACTTTATGTACGCCTAAAGAACAGCGTCCAGCCTGAGGACGCGCAGAACTTCGCGGGCGAATTGCAAGTCTTCGAAAACAGTCTCCCGGTTGCGGGAAAAGCAACTCGCCAACGCCAGGCAGGAGAAAATTTCGACAAAGCGAAACTGGACGACATCGCGGGCATGATTCAGCGCTACGAAAAATTAGCGGCGATGGCGTACATTCTGGCGGTGCCACCGGTCGGCCCAGCGGGTGAATGGCACTCGATCGGCGACAGTTTATCGCGATCGGTTGGGACCGAAGAGATTCATCCGATCGTCAAGGAGTACGCGGTGATTGGTGATGCCTACCGAGCCCGTAGTTGCTCGGCTTTCAATCAACACGCAAACGCGCTTGAAACATGGTTCGCGAAGGAAAAGCCGGCCGCGACGAAGCGGACCTCGTTCGAATTTCTCTTTAATCGCCTCCAGCCCTTCAGCCAGAGCATGGCGCTTTACGTCCTTGGTTTTCTCCTCGCCTGCGGTTCATGGCTTGGTTGGAGCCGGACGTTAAATCGCTCAGCATTCTATGTTCTCTTGCTGGCATTGGCGGTTCACACCTTCGGCCTGGTCTCAAGGATGTACCTGCAAGAACGTCCGCCCGTTACCAATCTATATTCATCTGCCATTTTTATAGGCTGGGGCGCAGTGATCGTATCGCTCATTCTCGAGCGAATTTATCGTGACGGCATTGGAGCGGCGTGCGCCGGTGCAATTGGGTTTGTTACCCTGGTTATTGCCCATCACCTTGCCGGCAGCGGCGACACTCTGGAAATGCTGCAGGCGGTGCTCGACACCAATATCTGGCTAGCCACGCATGTTGTGGCCATCACCACCGGTTACTCAGCCATGTTTCTCGCCGGTATGCTCGCCATTATATATATGGTACGGGGGGTCTTTACTCGCTCGCTCACCCGCCCCGCAGCCGATTCTATCGCGCGGATGACCTATGGCGTCGTCTGCTTTGCCACGCTCTTCAGTTTCGTGGGTACCGTCCTCGGCGGGATCTGGGCCGATCAATCGTGGGGCAGGTTCTGGGGTTGGGACCCGAAAGAAAATGGCGCCGTCCTGATCGTCCTCTGGTGCGCCATCATTTTGCATGCACGCGGGGGCGGATTTATTCGCCAGCGCGGACTCATGATCATGGCGATCTTCGGCAATGTGGTGACGAGTTTCTCCTGGTTCGGAGTGAATATGCTAGGCGTCGGGCTCCATTCGTATGGTTTCATGCAAAAAGCATTTCCGTGGCTGGTGGGATTTATTATCAGCCAGCTTGCCCTTATGGCAGCGGCGAGCATGCCGCTTGAACGATGGCGAAGCTTTCGCGATGCCGCGGTTTCTTCGGGAGCAAAACGCCCGCGAATTGCGACGGCGGCCTCCGCTGGTCAGACGGCTGCACAATGACAAATGGATAGGCTCCTCTCGATTCTACAGGAGAAAAATTTATGATCCGTGCCGGCAGGGGGATTGGGCTGGGAGCAGGCTTGTTTGTGGCGGCAATGGTGACAGCGTCGCTGATCGCAATCCTCTTTCTTGGCTGGAGGGTGGTCGGCCTGCCGTTTGCGCCCTTTGACATTTTCGACTGGATGACCCGCGTGCTGCCAGGGCGTGTGATTGCCCTGGGCATCGGCACGATGGTAGCGGCGATTCGGGCGTTGCACTTTGGGCCGACGGCCGAGACGGCCAAGATGGCGGAACAGGCGATGGCAATCATTGGCCTCTTTGTCACAGGACTCGTGGTGGGAACGATAGTCTTTGGGATCATCCGCGCGTTCCGTGGGCGGTATGCAGATGGCCTCGGGCTCGCCTTCGGAATGGCTCTTGGAGTGCCGGTCGCGCTCATCAGCATCCATGTAGGCCGGACCGCCACCACGCCGCCTGTCGCCAATGCATTGTGGATTGTGGCGATCTTCCTGATGTGGGGACTGCTGCTGGGCCGAGCATCCCGGCGACTCATCCACACCACCGGCACCGCTATTTTCTCGGTCCAGCAAGGTGGCGAGGCAGCTGCTTCTGTGGAGCGAATTGACCGGCGCCAGTTTCTCGTGCGATTGGGGGGAACCACGGCAGCGATCACACTGGTCGGAGCAGTGGTCGGGGAACTGGCCGACGCCAAGCGCCAGAAAATGATGACGCTCGCTGAAACAGCAGGGCGATGGTCCGCCACGCATCGGTTACCCAATGCCGATGCCGCGGTAAAGCCCGTGCGAGAAACGCGGCCGGAATTTACGCCCTTGGACCGCCACTACCGCATTGACATCAACACCATCCCGCCCGCCGTAAACGAAGGGCAATGGCGATTGAACATCACCGGCCTAGTCGAAAAGCCGCTGGCCTTGACCCTCGATGAACTCCGGCGGTACGACCCTCTCCACCAGTTTGTCACTCTCTCCTGCATCTCGAATCCCGTGGGGGGAGATTTAATCGGCACCACCCGTTGGACCGGCGTCAGCTTGCAACATCTGCTGCAGGCCCTACGGCTCAAACCGAGCGGTTCTCATCTGAAGATTCATGCCGCAGACGGATTCTTCGAGGTGGTTGCAATCGAGGCGATCAAGGCCGATGAGCGCCTGATGCTAGCGTATGCTTGGGACGGCGTGCCGTTGACCAGAGAGCACGGGTTTCCATTGAGGATTTACATCCCCGATGTGCACGGGATGAAACAGCCCAAGTGGATCACTGCCATCGAGGTGACAGACCGCTGGGAGCCCGGTTACTGGGTGAAGCGCGGCTGGGACAAAGTCGCGCAGATGAAATCCACTTCGGTCATCGATGTTGTTGCGATGGATATGACCATCATCCAGGGCGGCCAGGAAAAGCTCATACCTATCGGCGGGATTGCCCACGCCGGAGCTCGTGGCATCTCGAAAGTAGAATTGCA
>DATMPQ010000277.1:0-7053 GCA_035567015.1 Chthoniobacterales bacterium
GGACTTTGTCGTGGAAGGAGCAATGATCGGCGGATTCGCCCTAGCGGCAGCACCGGCCCAGTATCGGGTTACGGGAGTGCAGACCTTCATCGTTGGCTCTAATGGAGTCGTGTACCAAAAAGATCTCGGGCCCGATACCCTAAAGAAATTTCAGAGCATGGACCGGTACAACCCCGATAAAACTTGGAAAGTAACTGAGGATGATCTGGAGGAGGACTCACAAGATTAAGGTTCCTCAAATCCGAAAGAACAAAAGCAGCCTGACAATTTACGACTGAGCTTAGCTGATGGCATTGAGTCCTCCCCGTCTCATGCGCTTAGTCGCCGGTAGGCGCTAACTCGTCGTCGCCGGGGGCCGGTTTGGCCGCGGCGGTCGCACGCGGGCCCAGTGGTGCTGGATGACGACGACCTGGGTGTAAATGATCCAGGCCAGCATCAGCGTTGACAGCAACGCAACTAAGTTGAAAACGAACAGCAGCCGCGACTTGCGTGTGTCCAGCCGGACGTGCAGCGCCGCGATGTCGGCCTGCACCCCGTCAATGTTGGCCTGCACCTCACCAAGCCTGGTGTCGATGCGCTGCGTAAGCCCTTTGAGCACGGCAACGGTCTCAGGGGCGATATCGCTCTTCTTCTCCACCACCAGTGCGCGCAATGTGCCGCGCAGTTGCGTCGCGTCCGCGGACAGCCCTTCGAGCCGGTTAAAGGCGTCGTCCAGCGCCGCCAGCCGCGGAGCACGGTCGGCCATCATCGGTAGCGAGTTCAGCAGACTCACCGCGTTGCCGACGGTCCCCAGCGCATCCCGCACAGGAGCCAGCAGCTGCTGCATCTGCGTGATGCGTGGCGCCAGACTCGTCTCCAAGCGCTCGTTCAGCGCGTTGAGCACGGGGTTGTTTGCCTGCGCCTGTGCGCCGGCGGCGGTGATGGTTTCGGAGGCCTGCCGCACTTCCGTCCGGCTCGCCGCGATGAGGTCGTCCACCCGGCTCACTCCGGCATCGACTACCCCGATGCCGACCTCGATGAGGCCAAACCCTTTCAGCGCGACGTCGCTGGCCTTGCGATCAACGAACCACGCTCCGAAAATGCCGAAAAGGCTCAGGCCAATGAACAGAACGGCAAAGGTAATGGCGGCAAAGCGAATTGTCTTCTCGATGATTGGCATGCTGGGTTCCGATGTTCTTCTCAGGCCAAGACATTGTTATCACCTAACGAGATGTGGGCGGGATTACCTCGTCCTTTTTGCCGAGAAAATTCCGCATAATCCGCTTGGCCCCGCTGGGACGGAATCGAGGAAACCTGTGGCATCGCATCGAGTTTATGTGCCGTGGTTTTCTCGGGCAATCAGTAAATCGTGGAAGCGTAATGTCCGCCCACTTAGCCGCTTTGTCTGGCTTACGCTGCATGACTTTTCGTTTGGTTAAGTCTTTGTACTTGGCTCATCAATCAAGTCGTCATCGTAAGGACACTCGCAATAAAGCGCTTGACCTCCACACTGAGGACATCGCTCCGATGAGCGAACGACTGGATTGCAGACGCATATCGCGACGACGGAAAGCGTTTCGTGCCGACCTAAGCTGACGTCTCTCTCGCGCGCGCGTGGTAGCAAGGTGAATCCCACTACAAAATGCTTGCCAGAAAGAAAACAAGAGAATTTCAACTATGCCCTTTTTGCTTTCGCATTTTTCTCCCGCCGACAAGATCGAGAACTGCCCGGCGCAATTTCTCGCGGTCTGCTGGATTGTCCATGTCGAGTTTAAGGTTCATCGCCTCCGCAACGGTTTTAGCGTAAGCAATGCCCTGCTGCTCGACCAATCGCTCCCAACGTTCATCGGCCATAACCTCAATAAGATTGGAGACGGAACGCTTCTCTAAAGATGCCATTTGTTCCAGTTTGTTTCGTTGCTCCTCACGCACCGTCAGGTTGAGCTTCGATTTGTTCTTGTTCTTTTTGGATTTTGCCATTCGCAGCTAAATCGCGCCTCCGATCTCAAGCGGATGGGGACCGAAGTCCAATAAAAGTTTTTTACAGCTCGTTCTTCATAGGCGATCACGCAGGCTGAAAGCAATAAATTTTATACGCTAAAAAAGGTCGTCGTAAAATTTGTTCTTTACACGCGCCATAGCTGCGCATAAAAGGCGTATTCAATAAGCGGCCAGAAATGAGTTCTCAATGACGAGAAGTGACGGACGTCCAAAACACATCCCTTGATCAACCGTCCGCCGTCGCCCGCCGATTGGCAGAAAGTGACGAGCATGAATGGCTACATAGGATGGATCAACGCTTATTACATTGCTTCGGAAAGATGAAAGCTACTCGCAGCTGCGATCCCATAATGTCGATGAACAAACAATATGCGATCTCGAGCTGAATTTCCTCAGCCGACATGTTCCGATGCGAACTTGGAGCCGCCGGACGTATACCGTAAAGGCAGTTGGGCGATGCAATCGCGACGTTTCTCTGGGCTCCCGCTCATCGGCATCTTGGCCGTCATCTACTTCATCGCCGGCAAACTCGGTTTGATGCTGGCGTCGTTGCACACGAGTGCATCGCCGGTATGGCCGCCGGCGGGAATCGCGCTTGCCGGATTACTCTTGCTCGGTTATCGCGCGTGGCCGGGCATCTTTATCGGTGCATTTCTGGTGAACGTCACGACTGCGGGAAATGTCGCTACGGCATTTGCCATTGCCACCGGCAACACGCTCGAGGCGCTCGTGGGCGCCTGGCTGGTGAATCGATTCGCCGGCGGCACAAATGTCTTTGATCGTCCACAAGGTGTTTTCAAATTTGCGCTCGCGGCAGGGATCAGCACCATCATTAGCCCTGCTTTCGGCGTGACGAATCTTGGAGTCGCCGGCTTTGCCGATTGGGCAAACTACGGCGCGATTTGGCTGACATGGTGGCTCGGCGATGTAACTGGCGATCTTGTCTTCACTCCACTAGTTCTCCTGTGGAGTGTTGCCTCAAAACGACGTTGGAATAAAAAGGAAGCCGCCGAAGTCGGCGCGCTCCTCCTGTTGCTGGTGCTGTTGAGCGGGGTGGTCTTTGGCGGATGGCCTGGCGTTTCCGCCCGAAATTATCCAATCGTTTTAATTTGCGGACCGATTGTGATTTGGACTGCCTTCCGCTTTACGCAACGCGAAACTGCCACGGGAATTTTCATCCTGTCCGCGATCGCGGTGTGGGGGACGCTGCATGGCTTCGGCCCATTCGTCAGGGAAACGGAAAATCAGTCGCTTCTCGCTGTGCAATGGTGGACAGCCGTGCTGTCAATTACGGCGATGGCGCTTTCCGCTGCTATGGCCGAAGGCCGGCGCGTTGAGGAAGAGCTTCAGCAACAAAAGGTAGTTGTGGAGACCGCCAACAGGACCAAAGGCCGTTTCCTGGCCATGCTTCCGCACGAACTTCGTACGCCACCCACTCCGGTCATTTCCGCATTGGAATCGCTCGAGACAGAGCCGGCGCAAACTGAGGGAGACAGGTCCGTGGAGCCGAAGTCCAATCTGGAACCCGAGATCGCGCACCTTCTCTCAATCGACGCGGTTGGTTATTCCAAGCTATCGAACAATGAGCAGATTGAATTGCTGCAAGACCTCAATCACATCGTGCGCAGCACCGAATGTTTTCGGGCTGCAGAAACAGCGGGCAAACTCATCCGAGTGCCGACTGGAGACGGGATGGCACTCCTTTTTTTCCGCAGTCCGGAGGAGCCGGTGCGATGCGCGCTGGAAATAAGCGGTGCCTTGCGAGATCATCCGCATATTCGGTTGCGAATGGGGGTTCACAGGGGCCCTGTCAATAGAATCACCGACGTTAATGATAAAACGAACTTTGCAGGATCGGGAATCAATGTCGCGCAGCGAGTGCTTGATTGCGGTGATGCCGGACACATTCTTTTGTCAAAGCATTTGGCCGATGACTTAGCGGATTACCGGCACTGGCAGCCGTACCTGCACGATCTCGGTGAATACGAAGTGAAGCACGGGCTGCGCCTGCACTTGTTTAACCTCTTCAAGGATGGTCTCGGAAATCCACAAGTTCCTGGGAGACTCAGGCGCAGAAGAAGATGGAAGCAAGAATCGGACATAGTTCGCCCAGTTAGCCTGCCCCGGCGGCCAAGGTCCCTGCTGGTACTTACTTTAGTAGTCGCTACCCTCGCTATGGTGATTAGTTCTTTGACCTTTTTCCAGCGAGTATCACTGAAGATGACCCCATCGACTCCTCCCGAGGAGACGGCTAGCAAGGGCGCGGTTTTGATTCCCGAGAAAAGCATCGCTGTGCTTCCATTCGAGAATCTGAGCGAAGTAAAAGCCAACGCATATTTTGCCGACGGCATCCAGGCGGAAATCCTGACGCGCCTCGCCAAGGTCGCGGACTTAAAAGTGATTTCGCGCACCTCCACGCAGCGGTATCAGAGCAACCCTGGCAACCTCTCCGAGATCGGGAAGCAGCTTGGAGTAGCGAACATTCTTGAGGGCAGCGTCCAAAAAGCGGGCTATCAGGTGCGCGTGAATGTGCGGTTGATCAAAGCAGCTAATGATTCCAATCTTTGGGCCGACACGTTTGACCGAAAACTGACTGACATCTTTTCTGTCGAGAGTGAGGTCGCCAAAGTTGTTGCCGACCAATTGCGAGCGAAACTCACCGGTCGAGAAGAGCGAGAGATTGCCGCCAAGCCGACCGACAATCCTGAGGCCTATGACGCCTATCTACGCGGTCTGGCCTATACACTGAAAACTCTCCCCACAACCGCCAATGCCCTTGGCGCACAGAAATATCTCAGAGAAGCGGTGCGGTTGGATCCGAAGTTCGCTCTTGCCTGGGCACTGTTTTCATTCGTTAATTCACGCGCCTACGGCACACAGAGTCTTCAACCAACCGTCGCGCTGCGGGAAGAGGCGCGGCAGGCAGCCGAAACCGCGCTCACTCTTCAGCCCGATCTCGGCGAGGCCCTGCTGGCGACGGGATCTTACTACTACGCTTGTCTGAAGGATTACGACACCGCAGTGCGTTACTTTGAGCAAGCACGTCAGCTCCTACCGAATAGCAGCCGGATTCCAGAATCGCTGGCTTATGTCGCACGGAGACGAGGCCAGTGGGACCGGAGCGAATCGTACTTCAACGAAGCCGAGCAGCTCGACCCGCGCAACGTCTACCTAATCACCCAGTACGCAAGTAACTACATCTGTCTTCGTCGTTTCCCGGAAGCCCTGCGAAAGCTTGATGAGGTTCTCAACATTACACCGGACGACCTGGATACCCTTGTATTAAAGGCGGGTATCGCACAAGCCGAGGGCGATCTGCCGCGGGCCTCGGCGCTCCTAGCTCCGCTCCATCCAGCGGCCGACGATTCCAGCGCGTTGCAAACACAAGTTTACCAAGCCATCCTGGAGCGCCGCCCTGCACAAATGATCTCTCGGCTAAGGGAGATATTGGCTAGGCCTGATCCAGCGTTGGGTTACTTCAATGGCGACCTGCGCTTTTGGTTAGGTTGGGCGCAGGAAGTCGCGGGCGACCATGTCGCCGCCAACGAAAGTTGGCGACAGGCGCGCAGCGAACTTGAATCTCTTCTTAAAGAACAGCCGGAAAACGAGTTTCTCATTGAAGATCTTGCTCTAATCAATATGGGTCTCGGTGACAAGGTCGCTGCGTTGGCTCTGTCGGAACGGGCGATAGCCGCGAATCCGATTGAGAAGGATGCCTTAACTGGCCCCATTCCGCTCGAGATCCTCGCACGGGTCGCGGCGCGCACAGGAGAGGCCGACCGCGCCATCGCAGCTTTGCAGAAAATACTCTCGGTACCGTATGCAGGCGTGGCTGGAAACATACCGCTTACGCCTGCGCTGCTCCGCCTCGATCCGATGTTCGATCCGCTCCGAAAGGATCCACGCTTTAAAAAAACTGGCCGCGTCGCCCGCGCCGAAAAACCGGTAAGGCTCAACCAAGCTGTTTTACGGAAAGGAGCCACGCTCGACATAAGATGAAGTACCGGGAAATAATCGCCGACGACCTCAAAAAGCGCGATTGGAGTTCGGGCTGCGTCTCAGCGATTGATTCCAAAGGGCGAACGATCTGGATTGCAGACGCACATCGCGGCGACGGAAAGCGTTTCATTGTGCGCGCGGATGAAAAGCTGACTACCTTTGTCGAACTCGAATTTGCGATTGGCGTTGGCAGCGGATCGTCTTGACAACTGAACGCGATTTTTTCAAACCTCGGCGTCGTTTAAAACGGATCCGGCGCCATCATGTTTTCTTCGTTACCGGTAGAGTAAAATAGAAGCATGCGCCGCCAGCGGCCACATTCTCCGCGTGGATTTTACCACCATGAGCTTCTACGATGGAGCGCACAATCGCCAATCCCATTCCCAACCCCTGCTCCTTGGTGGTGAAAAACTGATCGAACAATTGTTCGTGCACCTCACTGCGAATGCCTGTGCCATGATCGCGCACACTCAAGCGCACTTCGCCGTCGCCATTGCCTGCCGTACTAATCTCTACCTTACGTTGGCCCGGTGGTGTCTGCCGCATGGCATCAAAGGCATTACTCACCAGATTGACCAGGACCTGTTGAATCTGGACCGGATCTCCATCGATCAGTGGCAGGTCGTTAGTCAGCGATGTTTCTACCTCGCAGGAATAGGCTACTGCATCCGGCCTGACGACATGCGCTACATTAGTGACCAGCTCATTCAGATTAATCGGGCACCGGATGGCATCGCCTTTTTTAATTGTGTTGCGCACGTTCTGGATGATCTCGTGGGCGCGATGCCCGTCTGACGCCACGTTCACAAGGATGTCGCGCAAGGTCTCAGGATCTTCCTTGCCTTTGTCAATAAGCCGCTTGCCGGCATTGGCATTGGTAATGATGGCGGAAAGCGGCTGGCCAAGCTCATGCGCGAGCGAAGCAGTCATCTCACCGAGTAAGCTAACTCGGCTAAGCAGGTTAATTTGTTCGCGATGATGGCGTGCCTGCTTTTCGGCCCGCGTTAAGGAACGCTCCGCCCGGTGGCGTTTCACGAGATTAGCCAGCAAAGCGGTGATAAGCAGTGCTTGCAG
>DATMPQ010000278.1:0-12514 GCA_035567015.1 Chthoniobacterales bacterium
CGAACTTCGACTTCGCCTCATTGACCTTCCATGTTCCAACGTGTGCGTTAGCCGCAAAACAAGCTGTTGCTGCCGTAAACGACAGGGCTACAGCTACTACTGCAATTCGAGTGTTCATCATGCGGCGATTCCGGCAGAAACGCCATAGGCCGTCAATACCAATTTGAGCCGGGGCGTGGGGCCCGGAACCCCGCACGTTATTTCAGTTTTTCAGCATCTCAGTTTTTCAGGTTTTGCCTTCGATAAAAACATTGACGCCACATTCGATTCCCGGCTCGATGGAGCCATGAAAACAGAACCATTATTCCTGATTGGGTGCATTGCTTTGCTTTCATTCTGACGCCTCAATTATCGACTCACCAAAAGAGGGACATATGCCAATCACTGCCTTCAACAGTTTTACCGACGGCCTCGATCCGAATCGAAGGAGTCGCGAACACTTCATTACCAACATCAATCTGGAAGATGACCGTCTCTGGGTGCCCTATGCGAATGGTGTCTGGTTCCAGCCCTGCTGCTTTAATGTCACATCTGGGGGATTCAGCGTCGTTCTGAAAGGTCTCCCCGGCTCGAAGGTGGGAACTCACTACCACGGTGGCACCGTTCATGGCTATACGATGCGTGGTCACTGGCGATACCTGGAGCATGATTGGATTGCAAAACCCGGAACATACATCTACGAACCCGCCGGCGAAGCTCACACGCTGGTGATCACCGATGATTCACCAGAGCCGATGGTGACCCTGTTCGTGGTTGGAGGCGGCCTCATCTATCTGGACAAGGCGGTAAATGGTAGCTTTTCCGCCTACGAGGATGGATTCACTCTTCTCGAACTAACGCGGAAGCACTATCGCGAAATCGGTCTGGATGTGCGCCCGCTTGACCTGCTCGTGCGCTGATTCAGCGCCTCATACTTAGAGGGATGAATCCCACTTACCGATTTAACGATGTAACGATTGAGCGATGTAACGATATCATTTAATGCATCTCGATTTCGCCAACGCGCTCAATCTTGTTTCAACCGTCACGTTGATCGGCGCACTTGTCTTCACCGGGCTGCAAGTGCGCGCAGCCAATCGCGCACGCCGCGATCAAGCGGCAGTGACCGTGATTGAAACCGCCGCTCTAAGCGAAAACTCGGCGCGCTTTTTAGAATTGCTCAGCGAAATTCCGGACGGTGCTTCCGCGGCAGTGATCGAGAATCTAAATGCAGAAACGAGGCGCCAGATTTTTCTGTTCGGACTTCGGGTAGAAGTAATCGGCTACATGGTTTTTCACGGCCTGGTGAACGTTCAAACCGTTAACGATCTCGCCGGTGGCGCTATCCTCAGTTTTTGGTCGCGCGCGAGAAACTGGTCGGTGGAGAGGCGGAAGCGCACGGGTCACGATGAGTTTTTGGAATGGTGTGAATGGCTGGCGATGCAGATCGCGCAATATCGCGTAACGCGACCTTATGTTCCGGCTTACTCACGAGGAGGGTCCCGACTGGCGTGATGACCGTTCATAGAAGCGTGAGCAGTGGACTGCGATGAGAGCAGTCCGATTGGTGCATATAGGAAAACCTCTGGAGAATGCTGAGCTTGCTGTTCCCAAGATCGATCCGTCCGACGTTTTAATTCGGATCGAGGCGGCCGGAATCTGCCACTCTGACGAGTACTATCGCGCCGGCATTTCCAAGATCGACAATCTGCCATTGACGCTTGGGCACGAAGTCGCGGGTACGGTGGAAAGAGTTGGCGCGGATGACGCGAACCTCGCGCCAGGCGACCGCGTTTGTGTGCACTATTTAGTACACTGCGGAACTTGTGAGTTCTGCGTGCGCGGGCTGGAGCAGTTTTGTCGGAGCGTGCAGATGATCGGGAAACATCGTGACGGAGGGTACGCAGAGTTCATTAAGGTTCCGGCCAGGAATGCGTTCGCGCTGCCTGATGAAATTTCATTCGAGGTCGGCGCAATCATGATGTGTTCATCAGCGACCGCGCTCCATGCTTTGAACAAAGCGCGTCTCAAATCCGGCGATTCAGTGGCGATCTTCGGATTCGGCGGTTTGGGATTCTCCGCATTGCAATTGGCGCGCGCTCTCGGATGCGGGAATGTGTATGTGGTTGAAATCAACCCGGCCAAGCTTGCATCCGCTGAAAAAATGGGAGCAGTCCCCATCGACGCAAAAGCGAGCGATCCAGTGGAGCAGATCAGAAATGCGACTGGTGGAGAAGGTGTCGACGTGTCGCTCGAATTAATCGGCTCTGCTAAAACGATGCGACAAGCAGTCCAATGTCTGGGCGTCCTCGGAAGCGCTGCCCTTGTGGGACTGACCGCTGAAGCGATGTCGATCTTTCCGTACACCGAACTGATCAACAAAGAAGTGGAGATCATCGGAGTCTCGGACCACTTGGCGACCGAACTTCCGACTCTGATCGAGTTTGCTCGTAAAGGAAAACTGCATTTTCCGACGGAAGCTTTGCACGTCGCCAACCTTGATGCGGGGCAAATCAATGCGTCCCTCGATGAACTTAAGGATTCCATTGATCACGTCAGGACGGTAATTGTGCCCTCGAAATGATACGGTCTGTATGAACTGGGAAATGCTGGCGGCGATCGGGCAATTGGCGGCGGTGTTTGTCGGAATCCCTTCCCTCATTTACCTCGCCGTCCAAATCAGAGAACAAACGAAGGAACGACGCCAGTCGGCAGTGAACGCTCTCACCGTCCAGTGGGGAGATCTGACATGCGCTCTGCACGATAGCGCGGAGCTCAGCGCAATTTTTCTTCGCGGCGTGCGGTCTTTCGCCGATCTCGATCCTGTCTCAAAACTCAGGTTCAGCGCGTTCTTCAACCGTTTCTTAAACCACTTCGAAGCAATGTATTTCTCCCATTTGGACGGCATACTCACGGCATCGGCATGGGGCAAGATCGAGCGAACGATGAGCGATTTGATTGCCTATCCCGGCATACAACAATGGTGGGAGGAGCGAAGACATTGGCACACGGAAGAGTTTGGCCGCGTCGTCGACGCGATTATCGCCAAAGGCGATGAGCCCAAGGCTTACTCAACCTACAATCTACGCGAGATCGTCGCGCCGGAGACAGGCGCATGAGCGATCTTGCTAGGATAACCACGTTCGCAAAACGATATGCCGAAGCGTGGTGCAGCCAAAATCCTGACAACGTCGCTGCGTTCTATGCCGAGAACGGTTCGCTTAGCGTAAACGACCGACCGCCCGCTGTCGGACGAACGGCGATTGCGGAGGTAGCGCAAGGATTCATGAGAACATTTCCGGGCATGGTCGTGACCATGGATGATGTCTCGCATGACTCGGACGGAACGAAATTCCATTGGACATTAACTGGAACGAACACCGGACCGGGCGGCACGGGGAAACGCGTTCGCATCAGCGGTTGCGAATTGTGGAAGATCGACAACGACGGATTGATTGCGGAATCGAAGGGCCGCTTCGACAGCGCGGACGACGAACGCCAGCTCAAGGAAGGCGGCGGTAAGACCAATGAGTTAGGTGCCGCCTAAATCATTGCTGCACGAGCACCATAAAGGTCGGTCGGTCGAAAAATTTGTCGCCGCTAGGGTATTGTCAATTGTATTAACCCGGGCTTGTCTGAGCAATCCTTCGCGATGGGCAGTCTCAGCCGTCGAGCCTCCGCTTGACCGCGTGGGCCACCGGAGGTTTCAGTTTTTCGTAGGCTTGCCGATACTCCGCCCAGATTTCGAGTTTCTTTAGGAAGCCAATTACTTCAGTAGGAGAATCCGGGCGTATTCCGCGGCCGCTCGTCAGATAACGATTCATTAATCCTTCGGGGGTCCGGGGGAATGGACTAATCGTTGAAATTGGAACTGCGCTTAATGAGTGACGAGAAGCGAGATATATTAACCCGTCTTCACCCACAGCCTTAGCAAACACGGCATTAACTTCAGTGGCGATTACGCGACAAACTCCCGAAAAGAAGATTGCTTGCCATGGCGAAACTGTGATTCGTTCATCGTCGTAAGGTGGCGGGGGTGGGGGCGACTTTCGTCTCCTCGCCCGAAACGCTTTCCACGCTTTCAAGAACGTCACCTCGCTGTGGATATCCTTTAGGACCCCAGATGGTCTCCCATTTCGATGCACAATACAATTTCTCAAGGCGTGGAAGAAAATATAGACGGGCGCAAGATCACCAACTGTTGCGACGTCAAAGCCGAAACGACTGCAGGGGGCGAGAGTTCTGGAAAGATCATCCGGATGGGCGACAACCTGCTGCTCGCTCGCGATTCCTTTCCGCGCTGTCCATCGATTCCATTCGCCAATGGTGCTCACCGCAAAGTCTTCAAAGGCAGAAACTACTCTCACAACCGCTAACTCAGCGAAGAATGCGGCCGAATCTTCGATCTCCAAGCCCGGGTCGGCCCAGTGATTCTTCGTTCCCCAAGGCTCGCCAGATCTCTCGATCAGTTTCGAGAGCTTTTGGCTAGCTCTCTTACCCGTCCCGATCGACCGCTTGGTCGCGACTAAGGCCGCAGTGCTCGTCTTAATCCGCCGATTGAGAACATCATGAAATTTTACAAAACGATAAAGAGGCTCAGCCGTCGCTCTGGTGACGTCCATAATTGATCGCTACGAATGTCGCTCGATCCTATATGTCTGGCAAAGTCGGTAGACGCACCTATTTGCATGGCTGACATTCAACTAAACGACGTCGCTTCATGATGGATACCGATAAGAAAACCGAAGGTGCATGGTTGATCCATCACTCGCAGAAGCTTCAGACTGTCTCCGGAGCCGTTGAATTTCAAGAAATCGAATTCGCAGGAAAGTGCGGAACGCTACTCTCTGCTCTCGCATCTGATAGCGAATCAACGCTGAAGCAACGCAAGGTCCAGGCAATCGCGAAATCCGCTGGCCTCAATATCCATACGGATCTCCCGGCCATCTTGAAGACGCTAACCGAACGGCAGCTAATCGATCAGAGCCAGGCTGGTGATGTTGTGGCCCTTGGTCTTACAACCCCGACCGTCCTTACACACACCACCGACATCTTTCGAGCGACTGAACCTGCAGAAACAGAGGTAGCGGCAATCTTTTTGGCGGAGGAAACTTCTCGCGCTCCTGCCGTGGACAAGGACCTCCGGGATTGCGTTAGCGAAACTTTTGAACTGAGAATCGACCAAACAGAAGCGTTGCTCGCCCGATCCATTGAAATCGGTTTTGTGGACGCGCAGAAGGTCGATTCGGGAAACCAACTGTTATTCAACGGGAACCTCTTTCGCGTAGACAATGCGAAAAAGATCGAATCAATCCTGCTTTCACTTTCACCCGTTGATCGGACAAACATGAACGAGCTTGAAGAGCGATTGAAGACGAAAGGCTGCGTTGAAGAAAACCTAGCCCGAACACTGCTTGGAAATGTGCTTTTTGACAAACTTCATTCGATCGGAGTTTTTGACGTGAGTCAGGTCAGCAATGAAGCAGAAACGACTTATTACGTGACTCGACCGGGAGCATTCGGCAAGTTCGGGAATACCATTGCGGACGATGCGCTCGATTTGGCTAAAGCTCTCGTTTCTTCGCTGACATACGGAATGACCCGTCGATCCGCGAGCCGCGGGAGGATTCGAATGCTGAATGCACTTCTGGACAAGCTTATACGAGGTGAAACACTTAATCCGTCGACGGCTGCGGGCCAGGATTACAAGATTCTGGAATTAAAAGGCGTTGTCGAGGTGCGGCCGGCAGAAGGCGGGATGTTCTGTATGCGATTGCTAAAAAAAGAAGTAGGAAAGTATGCCAAGAAAATATTGAATTTCGGCGACGCGAGCGAAGAAAGTCTTCCGATTCTTCCTGGCGCTGCTGTTACCGCGTATCGAGGACCGGAACACACCCGCGGAATTAAGAGGAAAAAACTGACCGAATCGCAAAAGTCGACGACCGCTGAACTACTTCACCAAATCAGAACGGGCAATATCCGATGAGTTTGAGCAAACCTTCTGACAAAGGCCAAAAAGTGGAGGAGATCTTGCGAGAATATTTTCGCGCATCCGGTTACTTCGTGGTTCGCGGCGCAAGATATGTTCACGGTAATGCAGATGTTACGGATGTAGATCTTTGGCTGTACCAACGAGCAAGCCTTTTTAATAGGCAGCGACTAAATGTTGATGCCAAGTCCCGCCGAGTTCCCCAAGCGATGGAGCGCGTGCTCTGGGCAAAGGGCTTGCAAGTTTGTTTGCAATTGGACGCTTCGGTCGTGGCAACGATGGATTCGCGAGAAGCTGTCAAACAATTTGCCGAACTACAGCGCGTTATCCTCTTAGACGGGCACTTCCTATCAAGGCTAAAAACCAAATATGCGTCGAACAACGAGCGGTTTTCCGACGAGGAGTTTCATGCACTGATACGCAGTTCCAAGAGCGACAGGCTCGGGGTGCAATGGTTGGACCGCCTGATCCTCGCTAAATCTCGTGTGTTATCCGATCTCGATTTCAACGGATGTAACTCGCTGTTGGCTGACGTTCGCTATTTTGCCGATCAGGTCCGAGCGGTTCCACATCGCCAAGAAGTCGCTTTGCGATCACTCTATTTTACGATCTCTTTGTTTCTGGTCGCCTTGGATTTCACGATGCTCGATTTTGCGTTTGAGGATAAGCAGGCCCAACTCAAACGTTTGGTCGACGGATTGCGCTTTGGAACGGCCGGTGCAAGCGGCGCTGCAAAGATATTCGCACTCGCATCAAATTTAGTTGGCGCTTATGCGGATACGAAAGCGCCGCAGCGTGAATTTGCGCAGATGCTAAAAGAGCAAGCGAGAGAGCTTCCGGTTGAAATTATCGCGGAGTTTGCTCTGAAATCGAGTCGGGCACTTTTCGATCTGGCTAGATCGTTTGAAAATTTTGCCTATCAGAGACAATTTCAACCCGCGCAGTCCCTGAGCCCCGAACACAGAGCAGTCCTCGGAGCGGCGTTGGATTTTTTCGGAATGGATCGTAAGGCATTTTTCGATGTGCAAACGAATTCTTCCCAAAACAGCAGCCCTATAGCGCAGATTTCCGTTTGACCCATTCGGCTAAGCTCAAGGCAGGTTTTTCGGTCAGGCAGCGATGATCCGCCTTCACAGCGTTACGTCGCGACAAGGCGGTTCGGAGCGTGCCGGGAAAAAGGAGGATGTCGATCTTGTGATTTACGAACTGGCGTTCTCGGCGATGGCTTTGGCGACATCGAGCGTCGAATCTTTTCCGCCCATATCGTAGGTGCGCACTTTGCCTTCCGCGATCACGCGAGCGATGGCGGTCTCAAGACGCGTGGCCATTTCGGTTTCCTTGAGCCAATCGAGCATCAGCTTCACGGTCAAGAGCATCGCGATTGGATTGACCTCCGTTTTCTTAGTTTATCAAGCTGATCCGGCCGTACAGATTTTCAAGTCGCTTCCCTTCGATGACGCAATGATTGACTGGAAGATTTCGCCTTCTTTGCGGCAGTTCGCAGCCCAATTATGGTTAAATCGATAGAAGAACGTTGATTGCGGGACATGAGCAATTATCTCAACCTCTCGCGTCGGGATCGTGACCGGCACATTTACCGTATCATCCCGATAACGCGACTGTATGAGCTGTTCGACACTCGGACGAACGTTCTCGTCAATCCGCAGAAGTGGGAGGACCCATTCGAGAACGTTTTACTGCATACGATCTTCCCGAGAGTCGGGCTGTTCGGTCAATGTTGGACTCGCCATACTGCGTCAGATGCTATGTGGCGAATCTATTCGCCGAACTCTTGTGGCGTTCGAATTCGCACAAGGCTACGTGTTCTCGTTAACAGCTTGGGCAGGCCTCTCCGTGGAACTCGCGCGCTTGCGTTCATCGGCGGTGTAAAATACCTATCACAAAAAGAACTGATTCGATTTGTTACCCATTCAGTCTCCAACGATAAGCTGCAAGACCCTTCCCAACAGGCGAGGACGCTTCTAGTCAAACGCTTAGCCTTTCGGCACGAGCGCGAAGTACGCCTTCTCTTGGCCAACGCGCAGGATATTGGCGACCAAGATAGGATCGCCTATGCGATGAACCCGAAGGAGCTCGTCGATCAAATCATGATTGATCCTCGCCTCGCGAAAGAGCATGCCGACCGTCTGCGGGAAGAGATTCGCCGTCGAACGGGCTTCAAAGGTTCAATCCTGCGATCCCTTCTCTATACATTGCCACCGGAGCTCTCTCGACTCGCTCATAGAGAGAAGCCCAGGATCCAGCCTCCTAATGAGAAGTATTAGCCAAAAGGAGTTTTGAAAGGTTTTACGAACTGGCGTAATCGGCGATGGCCTTAGCGACGTCGAGCGTGGAATCTTTGCCACCCATATCGTAGGTGCGCACTTTTCCTTCCGCGATGACGCGTGCGATCGCGGCTTCAAGACGTATCGCCATTTCGGTTTCCTTGAGCCAGTCGAGCATGAGCTTGGCAGTCAGAAGCATGGCGATCGGATTGACCTTGTATTGACCGGCGTATTTTGGCGCCGATCCGTGCGTCGGCTCAAACACCGCATATTTGTCGCCCAGGTTTGCGCTGGGGGCGAACCCGAGTCCGCCGACAAGCCCGGCGCACAGATCGCTGACGATGTCGCCAAACATATTTTCCGCCACCAGCACCGAGTAATCCTGCGGGTTCTTGAACATCCACATGCAGATGGCGTCGATATTCGCGTCGTCCGCCCGGATATCCGGGTAATTCTTCGCCACGTCACGGAAGCAACGCATCATCAAGCCGCCGGTCTCGCGCAGCACATTTGGTTTTTCGATTAGCGTCACGCGTCTTCGCCCGGTTTTCTTGGCGAACTCGAAGGCTTGTTTGCAAATGTTGGTGCAGCCTTGCCTGCTCATGATGCGCGTGGACAGGGCGATGTTCTCAAGGCCTGCCTTCTCTTTCCACTTTTTCATCTTCGGGTTCGCGCACAGCGCCGTGTAAACTGATTCGGGGAGCGGGAAGAATTCGACGCCGCCGTACATGCCTTCCGTATTTTCACGGAACACAACCTGGTCGATCGCGACATCCTCACCGCCAGGATTGGTGATCCTGCTGCCGCGATAATTCAGCGGGTTGCCGGGATAACTTTTGCACGGCCGCATGTTCGTATGCAGGTTGAACATCTGGCGCAGCCCCACGATGGGCGAAAAGTAAACGAGTCCTTTGCCCTGAAGTTCCGGAATCAATTCTTCTTTGGCTTTGTCTTGTGGCTTGCTCGTGATCGCGCCGAAGAGACCGCAGGTGGTTTCTTTAAGAGCCTTTACCGTCCGGTCGGGAAGCGCGTTGCCTTCCTTGCACCAAAATTCCCAGCCGATGTCACAAGGCACGTATTCGGCATCGAGTTTGAGGCGATCGAGCACGATGCGCGCCGCCTCCATGACATCATGACCGACTCCGTCACCGGGCATCCACGCGATTTTGTATTTAGACATAGGATTGCGATTTTATCGGCGAGCGAAACCGGCTGCAAGAGCCACCGCCCAGATTACCGCGGATTACGCCGATTCAAACGGATGAGTTCTGGAGAGCGAAAATGCGACGGTCATAGACCGCCGCTACAGGTATAAAAACTCACGCCATTTTTTGCCGCTCGCGCGAAGCCGAGAGGCCACCAGATTCTTCACGCGGCTGGGGCGCAAGATTTTTTTACGCAGCAGGGCTCTGACATGATAGACCGTTTTGCATGAAAAATCGCGGCACGACTAGCGCCAGTTACGGGCCGTGGCTGGTTGGTCTCGGCGCTGCGCTTTGGGGCACTGAGAGCGCGTGGCGCATTCCCCTCAACGATCTGTTCGATGCCGAGGTGATTGTTTTCTGGGAGCACGTCCTCATTCTGACCATGTTCCTGCCGCTGCTTCTTCCCCGCCTCGGCGAAGTTCACAAAATCGGCATTCGCACGTGGGGTTATCTGCTTTTCTCTGGGTTCGCCGGGTCAGCCGTCGGAACGGTCTTGTTCACTCTGGCGCTCAAACATGGCAACCCGACAGTGGTCAACGTGATCTTGAATATTCAACCGGTCATCTCGACCATCGGCGCATTTTTCATCTTTGGCGATCGCCTCGCGCGGCGCTTTTTCTTCTACGCCGGGATCGCGATCCTTGCCGGCATTTTCCTTTCCGTCCCGTATCCCAACCTCATCGGCGTATCGTTCGAACGCGCCGGACTCACTGGCGGCACCGGTTACGCTCTCGTCTGTGCGCTTTTTTGGGGACTGGCAACAGTCGCCGGCCGGGGCGTGATGCTTGGTGTGTCGCTCCGGATGGCCTCGAGTCTGCGCGTGGTCATTGGGCTCGTCTGCATGACTTTAATTCTGCTTGGCCACGGCAAGCTCCACAGCGCGGCCCTTTGGCCAGAAACCGCGCAAACCCACGCCATCAAAGCGGTCGTCGCGCTAATTCTGCTAGCGTCGATCTCGGGCGGTATTCCGCTGCTTATTTATTTCGAAGGACTGCGCCTCACCCAGGCATCGACTGCCGGCTACTTCGAAATGATGCAAACGCTCGCCGCGGTGTGCATCACATGGGGCTTTTTTCACGCAACGCTCCGGCCACACCAGGTCGTCTCGGCGCTTGTGCTCATGGCGGCCGTGGCGATGGTGCAACGCGTTCAGACAAGCGTCGACGATCCGATGGTGCGTTGAATCGTTAAATCGTTGGAGCTCTGTTTGAAGAGCTCGCCAGTGATTGGAGCACAGCCGTCTTGGCTGTGGGGCAAGCGGGCATCTTGCCCGGCGTCGCGCGGAAAACGACAGGCAAGATGCCTGTCGGCCCCACAGGCTGGAAGCCTGTGCCCCGGCCTGCTCACCTGCTTTTCAATAGAGCGAATGGTTGGCTCGATCGGTCAGCTTACATCCGAAAACGTTTCATTAACTGCTCGCGGATCTCGATGGCGAGTTTTGGATCCAGGCGGCTGAGCACTGTTTCGTGACGATTGGGGTCCATGGCCGCCAGTTCGCGCACGAGTTTGTCGCGCGTTTCCATTTCGCATTGCGACTCCAGTCGACGCCGACTGCAAGTTCACGACAGCGAGGGTGCCATCGCCAGGTCGCCGCGGCGACCGCCCCCCAGAACGAAAAATGCGACGGTCATAGACCGCCGCTACAGGTATAAAAATTTACGCGGTTCCTTGCGGCTTCGCACGAAGGCGCGCAGCGACGAGATTTTCGGCGCCGCCTGCGACGATTAATTCTTGAGCGGCGGGACTGAGCGCGGGAAAGGCGAATGATTTTTCATCGATCGTCAGAATAGACTTGGCGTAATCGATCGTGATTTCCGAGGCGACCTTGGTGGGCGCGTTTCGCAGGCGCGGGATCGCTCGCAGATGCGTTACCAACTCGGGACATTCAAACACGACGAAACCGTTGTTGAACGCGTTGCGTTTGTAAGTTTCAGAAAAGCTGGCGGCGATCACGCATGGAATGCCTTTGAACTTCAGCGCTGTGGCCGCCTGCTCGCGGCTGGATCCACTGCCAAAGTTCAGTCCGCCGACGACGATGTCACCGGGGCGGTAGAGGGTGTTGAAGTTCGGATCGTAATTTTCAAATGTTACCGCCGCCATTTCTTCCGGCGTCATATCGTCGCGGTAAGTGTGTTTGCTGCCGTAAATGCCGTCCGTGTTCAAATTGTCCTTATCAACGAACAGGGCGCGACCGCGCACGCTCGCCGGAAAACCGGCAATGATCTCTACCGAGCCCGCTGACTGCGTTTTCTTTTCGGCGCGTCGAATTGCGGTGCCCGCGGCGCGCTCCGCGAAATCTTTTGGCGCGCAAATAAATCCAGCCAACGCGCTTGCCGCCACCACCGCGGGCGAACCCAAATACACCAGCGCATCGCGGTCGCCCATGCGGCCCTTGAAATTGCGATTCGTGGCGCTGATGGCGACTTCGCCCTTGCCCACCAGACCGCGACCCAAGCCGATACAGGCTCCGCAACCCGACGGCAGCGGAATAGCGCCCGCATCGAGCAGAGTTTTCCAATCACCAGTGGACTCGGCCTTCGCTTGCACTTCAGCACTGGCGGCGGCCAAGTAAAATTCGACACCATCGGCAACGCGTCCGCCGCGATCACGAACTACTTCGGCGGCGTCACGCAGATCCTCGAAGCGCGCGTTGACACACGACAACAAATACGCCTTTTGAATGGGCACATGCTTTCGCTGCATTTCTGCAAGCGACACCATTGTCTTCACTTCATTAGGACCGGAGACGTGCGGAACGACCGTCGCCAGATCAAGTTCAAGCTCGATCGCGTAATTTGCGTCCGTATCGGCGGTGGACTCGCTTCGATTCTTCCACCATTCATCGATGTCGATGTTGGTGTAGCCGGAGCGACTTTTCGGGCCGCGTGTTCCGGGGCGTTTCGGGTTCGTGAACTCGCCAACGCGCGAGCGCAAATAATTCACCGTCACTTCATCGAATGGAAACACCCCGGCCAGCGCGCCCCATTCGGTGGTCATGTTGGCGATGGTCATGCGGGCTGACATCGGAAGATTCGCCACTCCATCGCCCATGAATT
>DATMPQ010000279.1:0-8391 GCA_035567015.1 Chthoniobacterales bacterium
AAACGACAACACAAAACGCAGACCGAGAAGCACCGAGTGATGGCTCCACAGCGCTTGCCAAACGGGACGCATCCAATCGCCCAGCAGCGGCAGAGCAAAAACGATAGTACAGCCAAAGAACGCCACCGCCACTTCCAGCGCCGCGTAAAGATGTAACGGCCGCCAGCGACGTATTCTCGAGGACGCGGCAATCGCGTTTCCCAGCGCCAAACCCGCCATGAAACTGGAAAGAATCAGAGCCGCAGCCCAGACCGAGTTTCCAAAGGCCAAGCCGCTCAGCCGGAGCCAGAGCGTCTCGAAAATGAGCGCGCCAATTCCAGATAGGAAGAGAATACCCGATAGAACGGCAATACGCATCTTTGTCTTTCTATTCTATCGCAGCCGTAGTTCGGCGGAATTAGGGTAAATGATCTCCTCGCACCGCGATCAATGGCGCGGCATCCCCAAGGTCCTTATGGCGACGAGCGCGATTGAAAGCGCGTCTCACTCGCCTTGGCTAGGCGGAGATTTTCCTCCGCAGTCTTAAATTTGGGATCAAGGCGCAGCGCTTCCTCGTACTGCACGACAGCCTGAGAAACCTGGCCCTGCCGGAGATAGATGTTGCCGAGATTATTGCGCACGTCGGCGCGTTTGGGATCCAGTTGGATCGCTTCAAGATAATGCGCCTTTGCTTCTTCCAGTTGGTTTTTGGCCGACAAGGCGTTTCCGATTTCGTAATGCTCATCGACATCGTCGGGCTTCAACCGCAAAGCCTGCCGAAACTGTGCGATTGCATCATCCAGCCGGTGGGTTCTTAGCAGATGAACCGCGTAACCCTGATGATAATCCGCCGACTTTTGTTTGAATCTCACCGCCGCTTCGTATTGGAGCCGCGCTTCATCATTGCGGCCTAGTCGCTCAAGCGCGTAAGCGTAATGGTAGCGATAATCTCCGGCTTCGGGGTCGAATCGAAGCGCCTGCGCAAAATGCTCGGCTGCTGCATCTATTTTGTCTTGCGCCATCAGAACATTGGCGAGGTTGTAGTGTGCTTTCGCGGAACTGGGTTCGAAGCCGAGCGCAACCTGATACTCTTGCAGTGCCTCATCCAAGCGACCCGCCTTTTGCAATGCGATGCCGTAATTCAAATGCTGGCGCGCCCCAACCGGCAGATCGGCCACGACCCAGCTCTCACGCTGCGCTTCCGGCCCTGGACCGCGCGTCTGGCCAATCCAGAGCGCACCGAGCGGAATAACAAACACCGCCGCCCACTTTAATCCGTGCAACAGCCAGCTTGGGAGAAACTCGTTTGACCGGGCAGTCACAGCGCCGCCCGTGATTCCAAGAGACTCGCGCGTCGATTTCTCCCGCACCTTCCAAATAAATCCGTCGTAGTAGAAATGGAGGAGGGTCGATGCGGTAACAACGCCAGTGAGGACACGCTTGATTGTATCGATTTCAAGACGGGAGTTGAAATAACTGAGCGAGCCGTAGGCGAAAACAAGACCGATGTACAACCCCACGAGCGAACCGCTCCGCCGAAAAATAAAACGCATGAATCCGCTGATGCTGCTGTCCTTCTCGACGCGGTTGCGATTGTAAATCCAGACTAGCGAAAGATACTGCACATCATGAAAAACTTCGAACAATGCGATGCCGGCAAGAATGTTTGCAACGCCGTTATTGCAATACCACCAGAACCCGATGCTCGTGACGACCAGCGCCAGCTTCACTGGATTGGGCCGTTTTCCTAGCGCCCACATCCGCGCGAAGTTGATCAAGAACAAAATCGCAACCGCGATGGCGGTGAATAGCATTATCTGCTGCGCGGCGCGCAGCAGGCCCGGCAAAATATAAGGCCCGCCGCTTGCGTAATACGCTTCGAGTGTGTCGGTCATTCGCGGCGATGACAGAAGGACCGCCGCAGCAAACCAGATTGCGCATGTCGCGAAGTCAAGGCGGCGGGTGAGCGCGGCAAACGAGCCCATTTTCGCGTCGTAGATGCGACAGAACCCGTAGGTCTGCATCATGCCGTGCCAGACGCCCCAGAAGAATACGACGAGAACGATCCCTTTGAGGTCCCACCAGTAGAAAGCGACGCAGGTGCAAACCAAAAAGATCGGCGCGATTATGAAGCGCCAGCGAAATCGCCCGAACAATGCGCGGTCTCCGTAGGCGCGAATCATCCCCGGGAGGTGATGTCCCATTGCGCCGAACGCAGCCACGAAAACGTAGATGTCTTGTGCACTCCAGCGGGCCTGTGCCAGGGCGAACATCGGCACGAGCAAAAGCGGTGTGCCGACGTAAAGAATCAGGTCGCGCCAGCTGTTCAGGATCCAGATCTTAGGTGCCGGCCCACTCGCTGGCACTGCCGGTACGGTCTGCGGACGGGAAAACGCGGTAACGTGCTGCTTCTGCTCGAGCGCACAGAATCTCTCAATCCAAAGAAAAAATCAATGTCGCTCTCACCGAGCGCCACGGGCCTGCGTGCTCATGGAGGTGTGACCGTAATTTAGACCAAATCCCGACGTGCGCTTCGCGCTATCAATGCCTTCCATCGAAAATTCTTCGCTTAATATCTTAGAATTCCGGCATCACGACTATAACTGTCGCCGTGATTCGCGAATCTTGGCAGTTTGTCTGCAGTCCGCGCTCCTGCCGGTGCGTTCCTGGTTTGCTGGCTGACGTTACCCGGCTAAAATTTGATCGATGTTCACCGGTCTTGTCGAGGAAGTCGGCAGCGTGCTTTGGATTCGCGCCAGCGATCGCGGGACGCAATTGCAAATTGCCGCGCCGCGCATCGCGCAAGAGATTCGAACCGGTGACAGCGTCGCTGTGAATGGCTGTTGTCTGACCATCAGCGCACACCGCGGCGAACAGCTCACTTTCGATCTTCTCGAAGAAACGCTCGACCGAACGAATCTAAAAACATTGCGACGCGAGAGCCCGGTCAATCTCGAGCGCGCCCTTGCCGCGGATGATCGCATCGGCGGACATTTTGTGCAGGGCCACATCGACTGCATGGCGCAAATCCTGGCCTTCGAAGAGAGCGGCGCGGATCATCGCCTGGAAGTTGAATTACCCGTCGAATTTGCCCATTACGTAGTTTACAAAGGATCGATTGCCATCAACGGGATCAGCTTCACCGTCGCCGAAGTCTTGCCGAAAAGTTTCGCCGTTTGGATCATTCCCATCACGAAACGCCACACAAACCTCGAGCGCGCCCAGGTGGGGGATCCGGTCAACCTCGAGTTCGATCTCTTGGCCAAGTACGTCGAAAGGATGCTGCCGCGTGAGGTGCCGCAGCAATAGAACGGATCGGCACCCATTTCGCGCCCCTCTCTATACTACATCATTAACGTACATGTACGCGCCTCACTTCGCGCCTGAGCCTAAAAGTACCGCCGGAATGGTTCGCAGCAAAATCTTGAAATCGAGCCCGAGCGACCAATGATCGATGTAATCAAGATCGAGTTTGACCCAATCGCGAAAATCTCGCACTCGATTGCGCCCGCTGATCTGCCAGAGACAGGTCAAGCCCGGCTTTACGCTCAACCGTCGCCGTTGCGCTGTATTTTCAAATTTTTCCACCTCGTAAAGCGGCAGCGGACGCGGACCAACCAGGCTCATATCGCCCATCAATACATTCACCAGTTGCGGTAGCTCATCAAAGCTCGTGCGACGCAGCCAGCGGCCGAGCGGGGTAATGCGCGGATCGGCTTCCACTTTAAACACCGGCCCCTGCATCTGATTGAACGGCTCCAGCTCCGCCCGCCGCATCTCGGCATCGTCCGACATCGAACGGAATTTGTACATGACGAATGGCTTGCCGTGTTTGCCCGCACGGCGTTGTCGAAAAACGGCTGGACCACGTGAAGTGATACGAATCATTAAGGCCACGATCCCCATCGGGATTGCAAAAAGCAGGAGTGCCACGAAAGCGCCCACACGGTCGATGATCTCCTTGACGAGCAAAGTCCAGGAAACGTCCGGTGTCGAACGAAAGACTAGCATGGGACGACCTCCGAATGCGTCGAAATCCGGTTTCGCGATCGAGGTCCGAATAAAATCGGCAACCACCCACGCCGGGACGCCTTCCACTTCGCAGGCGCCGATCGCTTCTTCCACCCGGTTGAGCTGGCTATGACCGGCGGCAAAAATTACGCGCGCGACTGCATGGCGATGCATGGCTTCGACCAGGTTGGAAAGCGGCTGCTTCTCGATGTCGATCCGCGCGACCACGTCCATGAGCAGGTGCTGCTCGGGACTGAAAGAGTGTTCGAGCGCCGCGATATCCTCTGGAATTCCAGCCAACAGCACCGGCTCACGCAGCTCGCCCCGCAGGGCTTTGTTCCGAATCCAATCGACGATGATTCGCTCCTTGATCAAGAGCACCAACGTCGCAATCAAAATGAAGAGCAGCGGCACCGATCGACTCACCAATGGAAAACGCAGGAAAATAACGCAGCCGCTCACAATGATGCTGAGATAGATCATGGCGCGCAAGATCTGGCCAAACGATTTCCATTTTCTTTTGTTGAGCGGCGATTGGTAGAAACCTTGCAAATCCAAAAGGATCGGGCCGAACGGCATGATCACCACCAGCAGCCATTGATAATTTCGGAATGGATCGATCGGAGTGGCGAGATCGAACCAGGTCGTGCTGTAGAAGCGCAAGGTGTGCGCGGCCACCAGTGAGAGCGCCAGGAGAATGGAATCAATCAACTGTTGCAGCTGCGTGTTTAGTTCCTGTCGTCGTGCAAGCATGCTAGAAAAAGCGACCTCGGCATCAACTTGATCGCACCGGAAACAGAAAGATATGGCAGCACGCACATCGGTCAAAGCACGGCGCCCTTTTCCTCGCCTCGTAGGCGTAATCAGGTCGCAGGACGACTTGCGTTTCGCTATCCGAATGCGGAACCCGCCCGACCTTTTTGAGGTGCGACTGGATCATCTCGTCGGCATCGTCAACGAACTGGAAAACAAATTATCGATGTTACCCGCGCCGCTCATCATCACCGCGCGGCATTCGCGCGAAGGCGGTGCGAATAAATTGTCGATCAAACAGCGGCACGAATTGCTTTCGCGATTTTTGCCCCGAGCCCGCTATGTTGATGTCGAGCTGCGCTCGGCTAAAGCTCTCCGCTCGTTGCTCGAGATCGCGCGCAGGAAAAATGTGCGACGCATCATTTCGTTTCATAACTTCCGTTCCACACCAAGTACGCGCAGCTTGCGTGCCAGGGCGCGCGCGGCGAAATCATGCGGCGCAGACATTTTCAAGGTTGCCACGCGCACCGACACACCGGCCCAGCTCGCACAATTGCTCGATTTCATTGCAAATAAAAATGTCGATCTCGCCGTGAGCGCGATGGGCATCGGCAAACTGGGCGGCATCTCCCGGCGCGAACTTTTGCGGCGCGGTTCTGTCCTAAATTATGCGCACCTTGGCCGCGCCCGGATCGCAGGTCAACCTTCGCTCCGTGACATTCGACGTTGGACGTTGAGCGTTAGACGTTGAACGTTTGCATCCGATGAAGCTTCCCGATCAACTGCCGGTCATGCCGCTTCCCGGGGCCATTCTCTTTCCGCACGCATTGCTCCCGCTTTACATTTTCGAGCCGCGTTATCGCGACATGCTCGAACATGCGCTCAGCCATCACCGCATGTTTTGCGTGACGCTGATCAAACCGAGTTGTCCGGAATGGCACGCCTTGGAAGATTTTTTCCATCTTGCCACCGCTGGCCTCATTCGCGCCTGCGTCGGGCGCGCAGATGGCACTTCCAATTTGATTCTGCAAGGTTTGCAGCGCGTCCGTTTTAATGGCTTCGAACAAGTAACGCCGTTCCCGATCGCAACGATCGAACTACTCGAATCTGAAGTTCAGTCCTCAGTGGAAACAGAAGCGCTCGGAGCGAAAGTGGTCGAGCTTTACGACAAATTCAAAGGCAACGGACGTCAGTTTCCCAGAAAAGTTGCCCGCTATCTCTCCGATTTGAGCGATCCCGAAATGCTCGCCGATCTCATGGCCTCAACCTTCGTGAGCGATCCGCTGCGCCGCCAACGCGTCCTGGAAGAACTTTCCGTCAATCAGCGGCTCCGCCTGGTGATTCAATATTTGCGCGAAGAAAGCGGCAGCGCGGCCGCGTAAAAGAGTGGAGTGATGGAGTAGCGGACCGACGATTTTTACTCCATCACTGCGCCGCAATCCGCGCATATTCTTCCATCAAATACCGATCAGTCATTCCGGCGATGTAATCGCAGACCGTGCGATGTAATCCTTCTTTATCGGTCCTTTTCGCCGCCGCTTCGCCCAGCCGTTCGGGATCGACAAGGTATGTTTCAAAAACTTTTCTCAACATTTCGCAAGCCCGCTTATTCACTTCCGCCACGCGCGGATGATAATAAACGTTCTGATACAAGAATCGTCGCAGCTCGCGATTCGCTTCCAGCAATTCGTCGCCGTAACGAATGAGCGGCGTCGGCTGTCGCCGCACTTCATCTGCGCTTTGCACGGCGGCATCGAGAATTGATCGCGCGCTAGTGGTGACGACATCCTGCACCTGCACATCAATGATGTCGCGGATGATCAGCTTGTGCAGCTCGGGCTCCCGCGCATCGGGATAACGTGTCAGCACCGCGCGATGGCTCCTTTGCCAGACCGCATTTTTCTCCAATTGCGCCGCGCTCAAGATTTCAAAGTCCACCGCGTCGTCGAGATCGTGACTGTAATAAGTGATCTCATCCGCCAGGTTTGCGATCTGCGCTTCCAGAGATGGACAACGATATTTCCCTTCGCCCGGTCTGGGCGGATCATAGAATGCTTGATGTTTTCGCAAACCTTCCCGCACTTCGAAGGTCAAATTAAGGCCGGGAAAATTCGGATAAGCGTTCTCGAGCAGCTCCACCACGCGCAAGCTCTGCCGATTATGGTCGAACCCGCCATGTTCCTGCATACATTCCGCCAACATTTCTTCGCCGGAATGCCCGAAGGGTGAATGCCCGAGATCGTGCGCCAGCGCGATCGCTTCGGCGAGGTCCTCATTCAACGACAATGCTCGGGCGATTGTGCGACTGATCGATCCGACTTCAATCGAATGGGTCAGCCGGGTGCGCAGATGATCGCCGGTCCCATTCAGAAAAACCTGCGTCTTGTATTCCAACCGGCGGAACGCCCGTGAATGAATGATCCGCGCGCGGTCACGCTGAAATTCCGTTCGATAAGCGTGACTCGGCTCCGGATATTCTCGGCTGCGCGAGTCCCCAGATTTCTGCGCAAACGGCGCGAGCATGGCACGCTCTGTCGCCTCCATTTGTTCGCGCGATTTGTAGCCTCTTCGCTCGCTGGTATTCGCTTGCCGCGGCGAGCGCGACGCAGATGCTCGCGCTTCGATCGCTTCTTTACTCACGCTACGATTATTCGTCGATTGTCGATCTTGGCGAGTCCGGAGTTTTGGTTTGCGAAAACTTTTCCTGCAAGCCCCGCTGCGCTTTCCGCGCCTCCAGCCGCACCATCAGCAAGTCGAAAATCGCCAGCAGAATCGTGGTCAGCGTCAACCATGCGCAAATGAACCAGAAGAGGACGAACCGCATCGGATGTTCCTGCGGATTGAGCATCGATGCCAAAAATGTCGATCCCGAGAATAAAAGCACGAGCGCGATCACGAGCACCGCGAACATCGTCTTGCGCCGCATGGTTTGATTGCGGATCACCCCGCGCGTTGCATGCACCACGAACGAAACTGCCCGCAAAGATTTTGTTTCCGGTGAGTTTTCCTTCACCATTGATTCGATTTGCCAGCGCACACCTATCGATCTTACGATCCCGAAATTTCAAATCAAACAGGTCAATGAAAGGCGCCAAGAAAAATCAAGTCACTCCCGAACGCTTGATGCAATTTGGTTTCGCCTACGCGCCGCCGCTCATCATCGCTGGGGCGGTCAGCAACAAAGTTTTCGATTCGCTAGAAAGCGGATCGAAGACGGTCGACCAAATCAGCAAAGAAACCGGCGCCTCAGAACGCGGCCTGCGCATGCTCATGAATGCGCTCATCGGCCTGGAACTTTTAAAGAAAGATCGACATCAGAAATATTCGCTCACGCCCGAGAGCGCGGCGTTTCTTGTGAGTAACAAACCCGGCACCCTTGCTGGTTTCTTCCACCAGAACGTGACGCAACTTGTATCCAAGTGGTTGCAGCTAGGCGATGTTGTCCGCACGGGCCGCCCGGCTCAGGCCGTGAATCAAGAAGGCGAAGGCACAGAATTCTTCTCCGGCCTGGTGGAAAACATCATCCCGATGAGTTACGCCACCGCTCAGACGCTCGCCGATCATTTAAAGCTCGCGAAAGCGAAAAACGAAGTACGCGTTCTCGATCTTGCCGCGGGCTCGGGAATCTGGGGCATTGTGCTCGCGCAA
>DATMPQ010000280.1:0-3658 GCA_035567015.1 Chthoniobacterales bacterium
AACCAAAGCCTGTCCCCGTGACAAAGCCTCTGGCCGTCGTCAATGATGCGACGTTTGTGCTTCGAACTGCTGCTTAAAAGCCTGCAAATCGTTATCGCTTACGTCGGAAACAGCCCAGTAGTTGAAGTCCGAGTTAACCCAATGCAGGAGCTGATAGCCCTGGTGTGTTATTGTCTTCGGAGTTCTGGTTTCATCGGGCGCTGCCGGCCAAACAAAAAGGTTAATGAAATGCTTGCGCCTTTGGTAAATCAACGCCGCCACCGGCCTGTTATCCAGATAATCCAGACGGCCACCGATCAAAGGAAATCCCTCACTGGAAAGGTCCACAACCGCGGGCGCAAAATCGAGCTTTGCGTCCAGCCACGGTTTTACAGTGTGCTGGTCGGAGGAAGCGACGTCAGTGAGATGGTTTGCCATCAGCGAACGCACATGACCGGCGATGAGCTGCGTCGCGAGAAACTGGTCATTGCCTGGTCGTTGCAATCGGGGCAGTACATTCCAGGCGATAATGGCTGCAAAAACGACGGCAGCGGCGAGAGCCAGCCAATTCCATGAAGTTCCAAAAAGAATGGACCGCGGTTCTGGCTGCTTTTCTGTGATTAGCGGCCGTGCATCTCGCGGAACACGGCCACTGCGCCTGGACCGTTCGCCGATCTCTTCTCGCAAGGAGGCTTGAATTCGCTCACGCAATTCTGGCGGAGCTTTGTAATAGGGTGCGGCGCTGCTCACCGTGCGCACCAACGCACGTTGCGCCTCGTATGTCTGTTCACAATCACGGCAGCTTCGTAAATGCTGTTCGATTGTCTGGCTGGTAATCGGATCCAGTTCGCCATCCAAATAACCATCCATCAGTTTTGTAGCTTCTTCACAATTCATCTCACTTCTCCTTACCGATCCGAGCCGCTAAACATTCCCTAAGTTTGCCACGCGCACGGGCGAGCCGCGACATGACAGTGCCCGGAGGAATTTGCGCGATGTCGGCTATTTCCTTGTAGGATAGGCCTTCCAGGTGTCGCAGCGTCAAAATCTCACGGAATTCCGCAGGCAATTCATCCATTGCTTCTTTGATTAGTTCCGCGTCTTCACTATGCTCCAGTATCGTTGCCGGACTGACAGAATCGTAACCGGCCGCGTGTATTTCTTCATCAAAAGTCGTGGTCAGGTCAACGGCACGGTTCTTCTTGAGCAAGGTGTAGGAGGTATTTCGTACAATTGTCAGCAACCAGGCCCGGCCGTTCGAACCGTGGAATCCGGCGAAAGACTTGAACGCACGCAGATACGCCTCTTGCACGACATCCTGCGCATCCTGTTCGTTGCGAAGCAGCCACCTGGCTAAGTTGTGCGCCGCGTCAAGGTGGGGCAGCATCGCCTCTTCAAAAGATATTAAGTCCGCTGGCTGAGCGTGATCCTCTTTGTGTTTCTTAACGACGACGAACTTCACAATCTTCGGACCCGATTCGAAATCTTCCCGTTCGGAAACATGTGCCTCTTTCAACAGTAAAGCCATAGCGATTTTCGAGGGGTCATATCTCGGCCCGGCACAGGACATTCAAGTGCTTTGCCATCTGTCTAATAAGACTGGCATAGCCCCGTTTTATTCCATTCTCGCAAAAAAAAGCCGCGGAGAGGCGATCATCGCCAGATATCAGCGACCCAAACGACGCCGCACATCACTCTCCGGGAATATAAATCCTAAAAATTGGTTGAACAAAGTGAAGAACGATTTGCCGCTAACCAAACACGCTTATGACTCCAATGATCGCTAGTATCCTTAATTTTGCCGGGCCGGACATGATGATAATACTCCTCATTGTATTCCTCCTGTTCGGCGCGAAGAAACTGCCTGAGCTTGCTCGGGGGATGGGCAAGGCGGTAAAGGAGTTCAGCGCCGCCCGAGACGAGGTTGAAAGGGAGCTCAGTCTGTCCCGCCCCAACGGAATAGCGCCGTCCAAACTCCCGGATACAAAAAGCGAGCTACCGTCTGCGCGGGAGTCCTAGCCGGCATCTACACGGTTCTCGACGGCTTCTCACCGGCAACTCCGCTACCGAAAGAACGCGATGATTGACCGGGCACCCGATAAGTCTGGCAAGAAACGAATCGTCGTTCTCGGCGGAGGTTTCGGCGGAGTTTATGCCGCCATTCATCTTGAGAAATTGTTGGCACGAGTGGACGGGGTAGAGATTTGCCTCGTTAGCCGCGATAACTTTTTCTTGTTCACGCCGATGCTTCACGAGATCGCAGCGAGCGATCTCGAAATCACAAATATCGTAAACCCCCTCCGGAAGTTACTTCGTAAAGTTGAGGTATTGGTGGGCGACGTTAACCAGATCGATCTGCCAAACAAGCGGGTCCTGATTTCACACGGTTACCGCAACCACTCTGTCCAGATCGATTATGACCATCTGGTCATCGCGTTAGGGTCGATCACCAACTTTTACGACGTCCCGGGCCTCGCCGGCCTGGCCGTAGCAATGAAATCGCTTCGTGATGCGATTCAATTACGCGCTCAAATCATCGGACATTTGGAAGAGGCAAACTCCGAATGCAATCTCGCCGACAGGCAATCGTTACTTACTTTCGTAGTGGCGGGCGGCGGCTTCGCGGGTGTGGAAACGGTGGCAGCGTTAAATGATTTCGTGAGGGCTGCGCTGCCGTTCTATCCGAATCTGTGTGAAGATATGCTCCGAATTCTGCTGGTTCACTCCGGCCCGGTGATCCTGCCGGAACTGGGTGAAAGTCTGGGAAGGTACACCCAGAAGGTGCTCGCGCGGCGCGGTGTTGAAATTCGTCTTAACACCCGAGTCAAGAGCATGACAGACGACAATGTCTCTTTGGCCGATCACGTTCCAATTCCATGCCGCACTTTGGTGTGGACTGCCGGAACCGTACCCAGTCCGCTTGTCTCTTCGCTCCCTTGCGCAAAGGAACGAGGCCGAATAGTCGTGAACCAATTCCTGCGAGTTCCCGATCGGGCTGATGTCTGGGCCGTGGGTGATTGTGCGTTTGTGCCAGATATCAGAAATCCGGGTCAAGCTCATCCACCAACCGCGCAACATGCCATACGCGAAGGCAAGGTTGTGGCGCAGAATATCGCGGCTGCACTCTTAGGTCGTCCTCTAAGATCATTTTCGTTCAGGACCATCGGGTTGCTGGCCTCAATCGGTCGTCGGACGGGCGTAGCGCGGATTTTTGGTTTGAATTTTTCAGGCTTCTTCGCCTGGTGGATGTGGCGGACGATTTACCTGAGCAAACTGCCCGGCTTGGACAAAAAGGTTCGTGTGGTATTCGACTGGACACTGGACCTTCTCTTCCCCAAGGACGTGTGCGCAGTATATGACCTGCCATACGGTCGCGATTTCCATCGCGAGGACCACACGAGAGATATGCTCGGGAATAATGGCGATCACCAAGGGATGGCGCACCGGCCAGTGCACTCAAGTATGGGAAATGGCCTAATGCGCGTCGCGCATCTCCGAAATGAGTTAGATGGGCGAGCAAATCCAAAACTCGAGTGAGCGGGGGCGGTTAGCTCACCGCCATGCTGCGCTTATGACTGCACTCTCACGATGCGCTCCAGTCCGTGCCGCTTTTTACGTTGGTGTTCTTGGCGCCGCGATTTTTGTGATCGCGCTGATCATCTGGCAAGGGGTCACTGAA
>DATMPQ010000281.1:0-2651 GCA_035567015.1 Chthoniobacterales bacterium
GGAACACGAGAGCGACATCCGAGTGATCACACGCGCGGTGTATCGCGAAGATAACGAGGGTTACCTCGATCCAAAACATCCGCAGCACATCTGGACGGTGCCCGCGCCGCGAAACGCGGACGAGAAAGTGCAGCCGAAGCAACTCACCACCGGTCGTTTCGAAGAGGGCAACGCATTCTGGGCCAAAGACAGTTCGCAAATTTATTTCACATCGCTTCATGTCGATGAACCGTACTATGGGTTGCCCAAGACCGAGCTCTACTCAATCAGCCCAAATGGCGGCGATGCCACGAAGCTCAACTTCTTCGACATGGAGCTCGGCAATCCCTCCCTCAGCCCGGACGGGAAACAGATCGCGTTCGTCGCGGCAATGACGCAGCCGGTAAATTCTTACACACAACCAGATCTGTGGATCGTCGATCTTACGGCAAACGCGAAGTCGCGGAATCTGACCGCAAGGTTTGATTTCGATCTGGGCGACGGACCTTTCGGAGACAGCGCAGCTCCGCGAGCAGGCGGCCGAAACGTTCCGTTGTGGACGCCCGACGGTGGCAGCTTGATCGAGGTTTACGGAAAAGAAGGCAAGGCCATTCTCGCCTCGTTTGATGTCGCTGGCGGCGCACCGACCGATCTCATGGGCGGTAATCAAACAGTCCTGGGTTTTCGTGCCTCAGCTGATGCGTCGAAAATCATCTACACGGTCTCGAGCCCGATGCGGGTCAACGATCTGTTCGTGCTCGATCGCGCGAATGCGAATTCGCAACCGGTCCAATTAACAAAAATCAACGACGAGCTTTTCTCGAAACTGAATCTAACCGAGCCGGAAGAAATTCATTACAAGACATTCGATGGCAAAACCATTCAGGCGTGGGTGCAGAAGCCGCCGGACTTTAATCCCGCAAAAAAGTATCCACTCATCCTCAACATTCACGGCGGCCCGCACGGGGCTTACGGGTACATTTTCGAGCACGAGTTCCAGTGGATGGCAGCAAAGGGTTACGTGGTGCTTTATCCGAATCCGCGCGGCAGCACGACTTACGGCCAGGATTTTGGCAACGTCATTCAGTACCATTATCCCGGGGACGATTACAAAGATTTGATGGCCGGCGTGGATGAAGTTATTCGCCGCGGGTACATCGACAAGAACAAAATCGGCGTGACTGGCGGGAGTGGCGGCGGATTGCTCACGAACTGGGTAGTGGGACAAACCACGCGCTTCGCAGCAGCTGTTTCCCAACGCGACATTGCGAGTTGGACTGACTGGTGGTACACAGCCGACTTTACTCTCTTTCAGCCGAACTGGTTCAAAGCGCCACCGTTCGATGACGAACGAGACTTCAAAGCGCGGTCGCCCATCACCTACATCAAGAACGTGAAGACGCCGATGATGTTCATTCTTGGCGAAGCGGATTACCGCACCCCGCCCGGCGCCGGTGGTGAAGAGATGTTTCGCGCGCTCAAGTTCCGTAAGATCCCAACAGTGATGGTGCGTTTTCCGAATGAATCGCATGAGCTCTCGCGCTCCGGTCAGCCGTGGCATCGCATCGAGCGATTGGAAAATATCGTCGGCTGGTTCGATCACTGGCTGATGGACGCGCCAAAGCCGGAATACGAAGTCGCGCCGCGAGAGGAAGTGCCGATTAGACGCGAGAACGCTGAGCAAAAGCTGTCAAAGCCGCCGAGATAAATCTTTGTTGTAGTGGCGGGCGTGTCGTCCGCAACTTCAAAAATTGCGGGCGACACGGCCGCCCCTACAGTTTGCTTTCTTTTCTACGAGCGTCTCGGTTATCTTACCCGCGATGGGTTCCTCCTCACTCTGGCACCGGTTTCAAAACTATTTTCTTCGCTGCGATCTCGATTTTTCGATCGACATCAGCTGGATGAAATTTCCGGATGAGTTCTTCGACAAGATGCAGCCGCGGATTGGCAAATCGTTTGCCGCGATGGGCGAATTGCAGGCAAGCGCGATTGCCAACCCAGATGAAAAGCGGATGGTTGGTCATTATTGGTTGCGCAATCCCGCGCTTGCGCCAAACGCGCGACTGCGCGCCGACATCGAGGAAACAAATAAGCGCATCAAGAAATTTGCAGCGGATGTGCATGCCGGAAAGATCGTGGCGGAAGATGGGAAACAATTTCAGCACATCTTGCTGATCGGGATCGGCGGTTCGGCGCTCGGACCGCAATTCATGGCTGACGCGCTCGGCTCAATGCGCGACCCGATGGCGAGCAATGATTCGCATGTCCGAGTTACCGCCGGCGATGAGCCGGCTGACGACAAATTCTTACTTGCGAAATAGTGGTTAAGTTTGTGCCGAAATATGGGAAGCGCAACTTCAGAGGATCACACTGATTCGTCTAGTGTTTCATGGACGGACGTTGTCCGGTTCGTTCGACAGCTTAGTCACGATCTGCGCAATCATTTGAACGCGGCGGAGCTGCAAGCCGTTTACATCGGTGAGCTAGCAGGAGATGGAGAACTCAAAGCCGAAATCAGACGGTTGCGGGCGACGATTGGCCGGCTCAGCACGACTTTGCAAAAACTGTCGGCGGATTTAGGCCAGATCAAATCGAGCTTTATGCCGTATCGAGCGGCTGATTTTGTCGAGGATCTGCGCCAGAAGTTCGCCCATGATTTCCCGAACGAGAGT
>DATMPQ010000282.1:0-3047 GCA_035567015.1 Chthoniobacterales bacterium
AGCAGCAGCATGCCGAGATTTTTTGTGATGTTTATCATGTGTGCGTTTCGTTAGGTGACGATCTCGATCTTTCATAAACCAGGTGTCACTGTCACGATTAAAAACAAGCCGCGGTTTTGCGGCTAAGACTGAACACATGCCGGATTACAAGCCGACCTCACGCCGGCCGATCGCCATGGCATTTCGCCGAACGGCCGAAGGCGCGACGCAACTATGTGTGCGCTGCAGAGTTCATCCCGACGCGGTTTCGTACTTGTCAATCCTGGCGGCCCTCGCGGCGGCGATTTGTTTTTGGAAATCCGGCCAGAGCCCGTGGCTGTTAATTGTCGCACCGCTGTTTTGTTATTTGCGGCTCTGGTTCAACATGCTCGATGGTATGGTCGCGCTCGCCGCGAGCAAAGCTAGTCCGCGCGGAGAAATCTTGAATGATTTGCCAGATCGCGTTTCCGACATCGTGATTTTCGCCGGCGTCGCCCACAGCGGCTTGATGAATCCATTCATCGGATATTGGGCCGCGATCTTCGCTATCCTGACTGCTTACATTGGGCTTTTCGGTCAAGCCGTAGGAAGCCAGCGGGAATTTGGCGGAATGATGTCAAAACCGTGGCGGATGGTCGCGCTTCATCTCGGCGCGTGGCTCACTTTTGCATATCGATCTTATGGCGGATCGATCCAATCACTCGGCGGCTTCACGATTCTCGATTGGACATGTCTTATCGTGATCGCAGGCTGTCTGCAAACGGTGGTTGTGCGCTTGAAACGGATCCTCATCGCGCTTCACAATAAAACAAAATGATGTCGCCGCAGATCGCGCTGCACGATCCCATCTTTCGCGCTTATCTCTGCATCGTTCCGGTCTCACTCGCGATCGGCGGCGCGGTCCTTGGTTTTCTTCGCTGGGGCTTGAGAAAAGAAATCAAATCAATCTGGAAGACGTATTGCTCGTGGTTGATCATGGCCCCGATCGGATTGCTGTTTGTTTTTGCCGGGCGCGTTCCGACCATTGCCGGTGTCACCTTGCTCGCGATTTTCGCATTCAAAGAATTCGCGCGCGCTTCCGGGTTGTATCGTGATTGGTGGATGACCGGCGCGGTCTATGCCGGAATTGTGGCGGTGGGAGCGGCCTCGCTAATGCCGCATCCACGCGGGCAGGAGCCGGGCACGGGTTGGTATGGCTTTTTCGTCGCGGTGCCGGTTTTCGCAGTCGCGTTGATTCTCTTGATCCCGATCCTGCGCAATCGCGCGCGAGGCGAATTGCAACGGATGTCGCTGGCCATTGTGGGCTTTGTTTACATCGGCTGGATGTTCGGGCATCTCGGCTTCATGGCCAACGCAAGCAACGCCTATGGGTTCATTTGCTACATCGTTTTCGCGACGGAATTGAGCGACGTGACTGCGTTTACGTTTGGCAGATTATTCGGGCGTCATCCGCTCCGCAGCGAAATCAGTCCTGGGAAGACGTGGGAGGGCGCACTCGGCGCACTGGCGGTGTCGCTGCTGCTGCCGTGGTTGTTTCGGTTTTCGTTTCCCTTCTTCGGCGTGCGGCAACTGATTCTGACCGGCTTGATCGTCGGGATCGGCGGACAACTCGGCGATCTCTCCATCAGCGTGATCAAGCGCGACATTGGCACGAAAGACATGGGCGCGACAATCCCGGGACACGGTGGGATCCTGGACCGGATCGATAGTTTGATTTACGTCTCGCCCTTGTTCATGCACATGGTGGGCTATTATTATGGGCTCCGATGAAGCGGTGGCGTTACGATTCCGCGGGCGATCTCGATCAAACGCTGGTTGAGCGGCTTCGCCGATTTCCGCGCGAGCCCGACATGCTCGTTTATGGAGTGCGCTCGCTTGCGGCATTGATCATTCGCGCCTGGCTGCGCGCTTATCATCGCTTCGAAATTATCGGCCACGAATACCTCCGCAGCGACGCTTCCCTCGTCATCGTCTCTAATCACTGCAGTCATCTCGACACCCTCTGCTTGCTGGCGGCATTGCCGCTGCGCAAACTGCATCGCGCGTTTCCTGCCGCCGCGGCTGATTATTTCTTTCAAAGCGTGCCGCGCATCTGGATTGCAGCCGTCGTAGTCAACGCCCTGCCGTTTGCGCGTCAAACGCAGGTGCGACAAAGTCTTTCCATTTGTACCGAATTGCTCGCCAATCCTGGAAATATTCTGATCATTTTTCCCGAAGGAACGCGCTCGAGAACCGGCGAGACCCAGAAGTTCAAATCTGGAATCGGCGCGCTCGTAGCAGGACGCGACGTGAGCGTTTTGCCATGTTATCTGGATGGTGCTTTTGACGCCTGGCCGAAAGGCTCGGTTTTTCCGCGGCCGAGAAAAGTCCGCTTGACCGTAGGCCCGCCGCGCAATTATCGGGCCCGCGCCGCCGATAAGATCGACATCTGCGCTATCGCCGCCGAGTTGCGCAAAGCGGTAACCGAATTGAGCCATGGATAATCCAAATTGTAAGGCAACCGCTCCGGTTGCCGACTCGGCTGGCAGGCGGAGCGCCTGCCCTACAACCGGCAGGTTGGAAGCAACGGAGAACACATTCGCGAGCTGGGACGGCATTGAATTGTTCTATCGCGCGTGGATTCCGGCAAAGACGACGAACAAAGCGCTACTCCTTTTTCATCGTGGCCACGAGCATTCCGGCCGCTGGCAGGAAACGGTGGACTCGTTAGGCTTGGACGATGTCGCTATTTTTGCATGGGACGCGCGTGGTCATGGGCGTTCACCGGGTCAGCGCGGCGCGGCAAATAATTTCGCGGATGTGGTCAAGGATGTGGACGCCTTCGTGCGCCACGTTTCGCGGAAGCAGGGCATCGCGTTCGAAAACACGATTGTGCTCGCGCACAGCCTTGCGGCCATCAGCGTGACGGCGTGGGTGCACGATTATGCGCCGCCGGTTCGGGCGATGATTTTGGCCACCGCGGCGTTTCACGTGAAACTCTACGTTCCATTCGCGATTCCGGTTCTGCGGCTGAAACAAAAGCTGTTCGGCCCGGGTTACGTGAAGAGCTACGTCAAGGCGAAGATGCT
>DATMPQ010000283.1:0-9927 GCA_035567015.1 Chthoniobacterales bacterium
CAAGATGTCGATCCGAGTCAGGGGCAGCAAAAGATCACGCATGCGACAATCAAGAAAGTTACCGAAGACATCGAGGCGCTCTCCTTTAACACCGCGATTTCGCAGATGATGATTTTCGTGAACGCGTTTACCAACGCCGAAATCATCCCATTGTCTGCGCTACGTACATTTCTTGTTCTGCTCAACCCGTTCGCACCACATCTCGCCTCGGAGTTATGGGAGAAGCTTGGCGCAAAGTTCAGCGGCGCCCGCGGCGACGCTACCGAGCAATCATGGCCAGGTTACGACGAACGGTTGCTCGTTGAAAACGAAGTCGAGATCGTTGTGCAGGTGAACGGCAAAGTGCGCGACCGGATGCGAGTGTCGATCCACGCGACGGAAGCTGAGTTGAAAGCTGCGGCCCTGGCAAGTCCCAGAATCAAAGCGTCGATCGCCGGCAAAACCGTTCACAATGTGATCGTGATTCCGCAAAAACTCGTCAATGTTGTCGTATGAAACCTCTGGAGAATGTGTGGAAGGAATTCAAAGAATTTGCGATCAAAGGTAACGCGCTTGATCTCGCGGTGGGCGTGATTATCGGCGCGGCCTTTGGCGCGATCGTCAACTCGCTCGTTAAAGACATCGTCATGCCGCCGATCAGCCTGCTCACGGGTGGGCTCGATTTCTCGAACAAGTTCGTAGTACTGCGCGCACCGCCGAGCGGAGGAACTTTCGCCACAGCCGCAGATGCGGTGAAAGCGGGCGCCATCACCTGGAACTACGGCAACTTCATCACGTTGATAATTAATTTTGTGATCGTCGCCTTCGCGGTGTTTCTACTCGTGCGCGGAATCAACAAGATGAAGCAGCCGACGCAGAAGGCGCCCGTTTCAAAGGATTGTCCGGCCTGCGCGATGACGATTCCCCTCAAGGCGACGCGTTGTCCCCATTGCACGACGGATTTGTCCCGGCCGTCAGCCACGCAGCCATGAAGGTGGATCGAACAATCGTCGCCGCGGCGACCTCGACGTTAGATTAATGTCGGCGAAGCCGAGACTTATTTAGCATCGCCCGACGGAGCGGACGATCCGCTTTTGGGGTTGATCCATCGCGGCCCGGGCAAATTATTGTCTTGCCACCCCACCCGCAGCAATGCTATGAGGGTATTGCAAATGCCGGAGCGCCTTAACCTTATAACCGCAGGAACTATCGCTTGCCTCGTCGTTGGGTGCGCGACGCAGTCGAAACCGACCGTCGCCGCGGAGCATCACGTGCGGCAAGTTCGCACGACCGCTTATACGCATACCGAAAGAGGTGGTCGTCATAATGCGATCGGCACCTATTTGTCAGCTCGGCAGGTGATGAGCGCCGCGTCCGATTGGTCGCGCTTTCCACTCGGGACCCGGTTCCGAGTTGTCGATACAAAAGAAGAATATATCATCGACGATTACGGAACGGCCCTGGTGGGGACGGAAACGATCGATCTCTACAAGCCAAGCCGCCTGGAAATGCAACGGTGGGGCATGCGTCATGTCGATATCGATATCTTGCAGTGGGGATCGGAGGAGGAGAGTTTGAAGGTACTAGGGCCGCGCGCGAAAAATCGCACCGTGCGGCAGATGATTGCCGAACTTCAGAAGAAAGCTCCTGTCCAATCTTCAATAAGCGCCCAAGCTTCCAAGTCCGGGCAGGCATCAGCTCGCAAAGCTGCACCCCGCACTTCGGATTGATTAACGCCAGCGACCTGCCGACTTTCCGGGAATGAAGATTCTCGTCGTGGGCGGCGCCGGCTATATCGGAAGCGTTTGCGCAGAATTGCTTCTCGATGAAGCCCACGAGGTGGCGGTCTTCGATAATCTCGCAGAAGGCCATCGCCGCGCCGTCGATGACCGTGCCATCTTCATTGAAGGCGATCTTTCGGATGGGAAAAAAATCGAGGCCGCGCTTTCCAGCACGCGCCCGGAGGCGGTGATGCATTTTGCTGCGAATGCGCTCGTCGGTGAATCGATGCGCGATCCGTCCAAGTATTTCCGCAATAACGTCGCCAGCGGCTTGAATTTGCTCGATGCCATGGTCGCCACGGGGGTCCAACGCCTCGTTTTTTCATCGACCTGCGCAATCTTTGGGCTTCCGGAGCGCGTGCCAATCGACGAGACTTCACCGCCGCGCCCGATCAACCCTTACGGTGAATCAAAGCTCGCCTTCGAAAAAATTCTGGGCTGGTACGATCAAATCCACGGTTTGAGATTCGTCTCGTTGCGCTATTTCAACGCCGCCGGCGCCTCAGCAAATTTCGGCGAAGACCATCGGGTCGAAACGCATTTGATCCCAAATGTGCTCAAAGTCGCGCTCGGCCAACAGCCGCATGTGGAGGTTTACGGCGCCGACTACGAAACGCCTGATGGCACCTGCATTCGCGATTACATCCACATTCTTGATCTCGCCCAGGCGCATATTCTCGCGCTCAACTCTCCAAAGAGTGAATTCTATAACCTCGGAACGGGTGGCGGCTCCAGTGTGCGTGAGGTGATTGATGCCGCTCGAAAAGTCACCGGAGCAAAGATTGAGATGGTGGACAGGCCGCGTCGTCCCGGTGATCCGCCACGCTTGATTGCGGCCTCCGAAAAGATTAAACGCGAGCTCGCCTGGCAACCGCGGTTCCAATCACTGGAAGCGATCCTGGAAAGCGCGTGGAAATGGCACCAGAAATTTCCGCGCGGCTATGAGGATTGAAGGCAGAGCGATTCAACGACCCCCCGGTTAACGGCGACCTTCCTTCAACGGGCGATTGAGGTCAATCGTTGCCTACAAAAAAGCGCCCGCGAAATAGGCTTTCGCGGGGCGCTTTGAATTTTCAGCTGATCGATCAGTCCCAAATTAGGGTTTGGTCGTGGTCGTGGTCGTGGTGGTTTCTTTCTTCTCGATCACTGGTTGGCTCAGCACGATCTTGCGAACTACTACCCGGTCACCGTCCTTTATATAGTAGACCGTCGCCGGCAGGTCGGGCCGAATGGCCGACCATTCGACGGTCCGGCCTTCCGGATCAAGAATGGTTGTGCTCTTCGTGTAGTAATACCTCACCGGCGCAGCGTCTGTCGTGCTGCGAAACGTAATATAATCCGAGCCCGGCGCGTAAGCCGCGATGGTTCCTATGCTCGTGGTGGTCGACGATTCCGTCGTCGATGTACCCGTCACAGGATTAGCCGTCGTTGTCGTGGTGGTTGACTCTTGCGCGAAAGCTCCGCTCAGCGCGACCGCGCCAGCCGCTCCGGCCGCCAACATTTTCACTAATCTTGTTTGTTTCATTGTTTGTCCTTTGCTTTGGTTAAACGGATGCTCTCCGTCGTGACTGTATCCGACTGCTTCGAGCCGGACTTTATTCAACCTCACCTTTGTTTCGTAATCTCAATGACCAGTGGCCGTAAGGTTCGGTATTATTCGCCGCCGTTCTGGAGGGGCGTCTGATCATTATGCAAGCTTTGCCTGGATTTCGCGATTTTCTGCCGGACGATTGCGGGGCGCGTAATTACATTTTCGCGCGCTGGCGCGATGTTGCCCGGCGCTACGGCTTCGTGGAATGGGACGGCCCACTGCTTGAACCAACCGATCTCTACCGGAAGAAAAGCGGCGAAGAAATCGTCGGCCAGCTTTTCAACTTCATCGACAAAGGCGAACGCGAAGTCGCGTTGCGCCCGGAACTGACGCCGACGCTTGCACGGGTGGTCGCCGCGCATGAACGCGAGTTCAAGAAACCGCTGAAGTGGTTTTCCATCGGGCAATTCTTCCGTTACGAAAAACAGCAGCGCGGAAGACTACGCGAACATTTCCAGCTCAATTGCGATATCATTGGTGAAAGCAATTTTTCCGCAGATGTCGAATTGATCGCCCTCTGTATCGACATCCTCCGCGCGTTCGGCTTTACGGCAAAGGATTTCGTGGTCCGCATCAGCGACCGGGAATTTTGGACCGATTTTCTTCAGCAACAGAAACTACCGAGCGAACGATGGGAGGAAGTGTTACAGACGATCGACAAATCCGAGCGCGAGCCGCGCGATAAGACGGCTGAGAAGCTCGGCCAACTTGCCGATCCAGTTTTGTCGATCTTGGAAGAAGGTGGTCGCAGCGGAAAACTCGATCAGCTCGTTGATGATCTTGGCGCCCGCGGTCTGGCTGAATATGTCGATGTCGATGTTCGGGTTGTGCGCGGTCTCGCTTATTATACTGGCACCGTCTTTGAAGTTTTCGATCGGGCTGGAAAACTCCGCGCGATTGCCGGCGGCGGACGCTATAATCGATTAATCGAACAGCTAAGCGACGGCGCTGTCGGGACGCCCGCGCTTGGTTTTGCCATGGGCGACGTGGTTTTGGGCGAATTAATTCGCGATCGCTCTGCAGCGCGCGGGAAAATGGAAGCGGCCGTGCAAAGCGAACGTAAAATCGACATCTACGTTGTGATCGCGAAGGAGGCACGCCGCGCCGATGCGCTCGCGCACGTTCAGGAGCTTCGCGAGAATGGTTACCGTGTCGATTACCCACTCACTCCCACAAAAGTCGCCAAACAATTTCAAACTGCAGAAGATTTGGGCGCGACTCTCGCCCTTCTCTACGGCGACGAGTGGCCGCAAGTGAAAGTAAAGAAGCTCGCCACCCGAGAGGAGTCGCTGATCGCTCACGAAGCGTTGCTGGACGGCGCCGCCAAATTCTTCAACCCCTCTGCTTCCGCCTGATTATGCATCGCGACACGGATTGCAATTCGCTTCGTAAAGTCGACATCGGCAAGCAAATTACGCTCGCCGGCTGGGTGCACGTTTCGCGCGATCACGGCGGCGTGATCTTTATCGATCTGCGCGATCGCGAAGGATTGACGCAGGTCGTGTTTCGTCCGGAAGAGAACGCGGAAGTCGCGAAACAAGCGCACAGTTTGCGTAGTGAAGACGTGATCGAGGTTTCCGGCCGAGTGGCCGCGCGTGTGCCCGGCACAGAGAATCCAAAACTCGCGACCGGCGACGTCGAGGTTGTTCCGAGTCGCCTGCAAATTCTCAATCGAGCAGACGAACTTCCATTTCAACTCGACGCCGAGGTTCACAACGAAGATCTGCGATTAACCTATCGCTATTACGATCTGCGCCGTCCGCGGCTCGCTCGGAATTTGCAACTGCGGCATCGGGTGGCGAAAGCAACACGTGATTATCTTGATTCACAGGGCTTCATCGAGATTGAGACGCCGATTCTTTCCAAGAGCACTCCGGAAGGCGCGCGCGATTTTTTGGTGCCGAGCCGATTGATGCCGGGGAAATTTTACGCGCTGCCCCAGGCCCCGCAGCAATACAAGCAGCTGCTCATGGTTGGCGGTGTCGAAAAATATTTCCAGATCGCGAAATGCTTTCGTGACGAAGATTTGCGCGCCGATCGGCAACCGGAATTTACCCAGATCGATATCGAAGCGTCGTTCGTTACGCCGGAGGACATTTTCAGACTAACGGAGGGAATGCTTGCCGCCATCTTCAAAGCTGCGCGTCACGTCGATATCAAAAGGCCATTCGACCGGCTCACTTATCACGAGGCCATCAGCCGGTATGGCAGCGATAAGCCTGACCGCCGCTTCGAAATGCAACTTGTCGATCTGGGAGAAGATTTTCGATCGAGCAATTTTAAAGTCTTTCGCGGGGCGCTCGATTCGGGCGGCGTGGTCAAGGCAATCAACGCGAAGCGTTTCGCATCGCTAACGATCGGCCAGAGTGATGAGCTGACTGAAATCGCGAAGGTTTTCGGCGCGAAAGGTCTCGCTTTCATCAAAGTCGAGGGCGGCGAATGGAAATCGCCCATCGTTAAATTTTTCACCGAGACGGAGAAATCTTCACTGCAATCGAAATTGAAGATCGAAGAAGGCGACTGCGTCTTCTTCGCCGCCGACAAATGGGAGATCGCCTGCGAAGTGCTCGGGCGAATCCGGCTGCGCATCGCCGAGATCCAGGATTTGAATCGCACCTCTGTTAAAGGCCAGTCCGGCTCGGACCTCGATTTTCTTTGGGTGACGGATTTCCCGCTGCTGCAATGGAGCGCGGAAGAAAACAAATGGAACGCCGTGCATCATCCGTTCACCCGGCCTAAAGCCGAGGACATGTCGTTGCTTGGAGCCGCGACGCACTCGTCGCGGCGCGAGGGCGGGCCGTCTCCAAATCCTCGCCTCGGCGAAATCCGCGCGGACGCATACGACGTCGTCTTAAATGGCGTCGAAATCGGCGGCGGCAGCATGCGAATCTTTGAGTCGGAGTTGCAGGAACAACTGTTCGAGGTGCTCGGCGTGAGCGCCGAGAATCGACAATCGCTCTTCGGACATTTGCTGCGCGCATTGCGCCTCGGCGCGCCGCCGCATGGTGGAATCGCCCTTGGGCTCGACCGGTTAGTCATGCTGATTTGTGGCGAGCAATCGATCCGCGAGGTGATGGCGTTCCCGAAAAACAACCGCGGCATGGACCTGATGACACAGTCTCCAGCCGAAGTCGATCCGCACCAATTGCGCGAATTGTCGATCAAGCTGACGGGGGAAAAGAAATGAGGGAGGACGGATTATACCGGCGTAATCCCCAGCGCGGGCTGGTCACTCAATAACCCAGGGCCTTTTTTCGCTCGAGGGCGGTGGGCAGGGGGTCCTTGCGGGCTGTAATTGCCGGTGCGCCCGAGTCTTTCAGCTGCCTGGACTGAACCGTGTTGAACTCGACGTCTTTCGCGAATTCGGGCGGAAGGTCGTTCTCCTCATAGATGGCGTGCACCGGGCAGACGTCCACACATGCCATGCAATCAATGCAATCTTCCGGATGAATGACCACCTGGTTGTCCATTTCGTAGAAGCAGGCGACCGGACATACCTCTACACAGTCGGTGAATTTGCATCCGGTGCATTTATCGGTCACGATGTGGGGCATGGGATTGGGTGGTTGAGGATTGGGTGAAAAGACTGCTGTTGACGCCTCAAGTAATTCAGTGATACCGGTCGGTCAATTCCTGTTTCAATATCGCCGCTAAGCCACACCTGGGTGACGCTCGCGGTCGGTGCGAAATAAAATCGCGACAAAAAACGTGACGATTGTGCCGAAACAAATCCACCAGGGAAATTCCATGGCTGGAAGCCAGGCTGGCTTCACGTAAGCAACCTTGCCGAACAATCGCGCGATCGTATTTAGCAGATCGCTCAGAATCGTGACGACGACAAAGCCGGTAATCATGGCGATGATGTTGCCGCGATTATTGCCGCGCGATTTTGTGAGCATGCCTGCCAGGAAAATGCCGAGCACAGAGCCGTAAGTGTAACCGTAGATTCCGAGCACGATCGGAATGATGCGCACGTTCGGCAGCACGATGACGAAATAGGATGTGGCCGATGCGACCACGATCATCAGGATCGAGAATCCGATTGTGGCCCAACGCACGGTGCGCAAGCTTTGTTCGCCGGTTGCGCCGGGATTGATGTAAGGCTCGTACCAATCGCGGGTGAAACTCGTGGCCAGGGCATTGATGGCGGTGCTAAGCGAACCCATGGCGGTGGCGAAGATTCCCGCGATCAACAGGCCGCGCAGGCCGATCGGCATTTCGTAGAGGATAAAATGGCAGAACGTTTCGTTAGGCGATTTCGGAAGGTTGGGATCGAAGTGTGTCTGGTAATAAACCCAGAGTAACAGGCCGATGCTCAAAAATGTGAGCGCGATCGGAATGTCGGCGATTCCAGAAAGAATGAGCGAACGCCGGCTCCGCCGAATATCCACTGCCGTCAACATGCGTTGGACCATGTCCTGGTCCGTTCCGTGCGTGGCCATGGTGATGAATGTCGATCCGATGAGTCCGGCAAAAATCGTGTATTCGATTTCGAACATGCCCTTCCATTTGTCCCAACCGCTCTTGGCCGGATCGAGTCCGGTCGTGATGATATCGGAGAGATGAAAACCGCCGTGGAGTTCTGCGATTTTGTGCCAGCCTCCCGGGATCGCGCTGTAAAGCAGACCAAGCGCAACGAGCGCGCTACCCATCATGATGGAAGCCTGGATGAAGTCGGTCCAAACCACCGCCTTGATTCCGCCGACGGTTGTGTAGATCGCGGTCAGAATCACGATCACGACTGTCGCGCTGATGTAGATAAGAAGAGTTTCAGTTTGTCCGGGTCTAGTGCCGCGAATCATTTCGTAAGCGAGCACGAGCGCAATCGCTGCGACGTAGAGCCGCGCGCCCGAAGCGAGCACGCGCGTGAACATGAAAACGGCGGAGGCAGCGTTCTTCGTGACCACACCAAACCGCGCGGTCAAATATTCGTAGATCGAGAAAACTTTGTAATCGTAGTACGGCTTGATGAAAATGAAGCTGACGAGAATGCGCGCCAGGATCGTTCCGAAGGCCAGCTGGATGTAAGTGTAATTCCGGAGCGCGAAACCCTCGCCCGGCGTTCCGAAAAAAGTACCGGCGCTAGTTTCGGCGGCGATGATCGAAGCAAGCACGGCCCACCACGGAATCTGCCGAGCGCCGAGGGCGAAGTCTTTTAGGTTCTCCTCTTTCCGGCCCATGTAGAGGCCGATCGAAACGATGATGACAAAATAAAGGAGCAGAACCGTGCCATCGATGGCGAGCCGTGCATCCATGTCGATCTTAGGTGACAGAGAATCGCACGAGCGCCAACAGGATTTTCGTCGGAATGACGAATGACGAGTGACGAATGACGAAGGAATGACGAAGCCAAAATGACGAAAAGGTTTTCGCGCTAGCGCAACGCGCTTTTCACGGTTGGACGTCGGACGTTGAGTGTTGGACGTTGGACGTTTGCTTGTGCACATCACAGAAATTCCCGCGCCCGATTTTGATCTCGCAATGACACTCGATTCCGGCCAGGTGTTTCATTGGGAAAAGATCGACCACGGATTTTACGGCACGATTGGAGATCGGCCGGCATATGCGGAACAGCGCGGCGATTCGTTGCGGGTAACAAAAGGATGCGCGGACTTGATCTGCAATTATTTCGCGCTCGATCATCCACTAGCGAAAATCTGCGCTTCGTTTCCAAACGATGCGTTGATGCAGGCGGCGCGCACTTATTGTCGTGGCCTGCGAATTATTCGGCAGCCGCGCTGGGAATGTCTCGCCACCTTCATCTGCTCGTCCATGAAACAGGTCGCGCATATTCGGCAAATCTCGCACGCCTTGCGGCGGCGCTTTGGGGAACAACGCAAGATCGACAAGGAGGAGTTGTACTCATTTCCTTCCGCGGAACGAATTGCCGGCAGATCGGAGAAGGATTTGCGCGAATGCGCGCTTGGGTATCGCGCGAAAAACTTGCTGGCGACAGCGGAGCTTGTTAGCTCGGGTGAAGCGAATCTCGAAGCATGGGTCGCGCTTTCCGATGCCGATCTTCGGGCAAAGCTTTGCGCGCTGCCCGGCGTGGGCGCGAAGGTTGCTAATTGTGTGATGCTTTTTGCCTACGAACGCCTGCGCGCCTTCCCGATCGACGTCTGGATCGAGCGCGTGTTGAGAGGAAAATATTTCCCGCGGGCGCGAAAATTAACTGGACGACGCTTGCGCGCGTTTTCTGAAACCTATTTCGGAGAACATGGCGGCTACGCGCAGCAGTATCTCTTTCATCATGCCCGTCATACGGATCGGCCGGAACGTCAACGGGGGCGCAATTTGTCAGCACCGCGCCGGTGAGATAATGTTCGCTTGCTCGAAATCTGAAAAACTCCGCCCTGACTTCCTTGCTCATCATTTATAAAGCGCTCTCATGACGACGGCCGAGACCATGTTCGCCCAGCCGGGCGACGGAATGAGGGATCGAAAGCAGGAGACGCGAAAGGTTTTGTGGGCGTTCCTGGCGGCGCTCTTTATTCATCTGATCGTCGCCTATTCCCTCGCGAGTTGGGGCGGCATGTTTTCACCGGCTCTTCCGGTCTCGGAAAAGCCGGTCGAACT
>DATMPQ010000284.1:0-3686 GCA_035567015.1 Chthoniobacterales bacterium
GGCCGAACACCGGCGGCCTCGGCAATTGCTTGAAAAACGCCAAGTTGATACGTCACCGCGTCAAAAACTTTATCGGATGCGACCGGCAATTCTTTTCGGCCGAAGTTTTCGCGATCGAAAAGGCTCGGATGTGCCCCGACCGCAACGCCGTGATTGCCAGCGGCCTCGATTGATTCGCGCATGGTGTTGGCGTCGCCGGCGTGAAACCCGCACGCAATGTTTGCCGAAGTGACGAGCGCGAGCAGTTCTTCATCGTGTCCGGCGCCTTCACCGAGATCGGCATTAAGATCGACCTGCAAAGTCATCGCACGTGGAGTTCGATTCCAACTCGGAATTCTGCGAGATCGCGCTCCCGCTCGGCAAGAAGGTGATGCGCCTCCCTGAGAAAGACTTCGCAAAAGCGGACGCGATCACCGGCGCGAAGCTGGGCCGCGATTGGAAGATCGACACTGATCACGTGCGCGATTTTGGGATAACCGCCAATGGTTTGGCAATCTCCCAGTAAAACAATCGGTTTGCCGCCGGACGGCACCTGAATCGTTCCTGGCACAACCGCTTCGGAGATAAGATCGATATCATGATCTCGCTTCAACTCTATACCTTCGAGACGCACGCCCATCCGGTCCGAATCTGGCGAGACGATGAATACTTCATTCGTGAATCGTTGAAGCGTTACATCGTTGAATCGGTTCCAATCAGAACCGCGCAGCACCCGCAAAATGGGCTCGCGTTGCGCGGGGCTCGACCAATTGTGCGGTGGACTCCAGGGGGAAATTCGCTGCTTGCGCAAAAGATCGACAAGTGATTGAGCGTGCTTGGAATTTTTCCCGAGCGCAATTTCGTCGCCGTCGCGCAGCGCGCGACCATCGAAGCCGCCAAAATTTGTGCGTAAATCGGTGGAGCGACTGCCGAGCACAATCGGCACGCCGATTTCGCCGGAGATTCCGAGCCAACATCGACATCCAACTTTCGGCTGATTAAACATCAACTCCTGCCCTGCTCGCACGAGCGCGGCGTGGCCCGCCGCCACAGACATGGATCCGAGACGCACATCGAACTCGCCTCCGCACCAGGCCACGATTCGATCATCAACGAAACGCAATCGCAAACCGCCAAGAGTGACTTCAACTCCGGCAGCCGATTCGGCATTGCCGACAAGAAGATTCGCGACGCGCAACGCGTGCGAATCGAGCGCGCCGCCAACCGAAACGCCAAACTGGCGAAATCCGAGTCGCCCGAGGTCTTGCACGCTCGTCAAAAGTCCCGCGCGAACAACGGTCGCGTTCACGGCGTTGTCGTCCTGAACGAAGTGAAGGATCTCACAATAACTGATGGATCACACAAAATAGCTGGCGTGATCAACGCATGTGCGTGAGGTCCCTCTCCCGCGACTGCGGGATCGGGATGACACCAAGGGACAAATGCGGCGTAATTTCATCGATTCAACGCTTCAACCTTTCAAATTCCTCGCGGGTGATGGCGCAGAAACAGACGCGATCACCAGGGCGGAGGAGTGCGGGCGGATCGTTTCGTGGATCAAACAGATGTAACGGCGTGCGACCGATGATGTTCCAGCCTCCTGGGGATTTCATCGGGTAAATTCCGGTCTGCGCTCCGGCGATCGCAACCGAGCCGGCGGGGATTTCTTTGCGCGGAATTGAGCGACGCCGTGTCGCGAGTCGTTTATGCAACCCGCTCAGGAAGGGAAAGCCCGGTGTGAACCCGATGCAGCTGACGCGGTACTCAGCGGCGCGGTGAAGATCGATAACTTCAGTTGGATCGATCTGCGCCTGCCGGGAAACTTGCTCGAGATCGAGAGCAAACTCCGCCTCGTAACAAACCGGAATCTCGATCAGCCGCGTGCCCTTGTCTCTCTGCTTGCGATACCCGCCGCGCGAGAGCGCTTCGTGGATTTTTTGTGTGAGCGATTCAATGACATGATCGGCTCTGACCGCATCATTCATCACGCGAAGCGGATCAAAAAACACTGCGACCGTCGTGTAAGCGGGCGCGAGTTCGATCACGCCAGGAATACGCGCGTCCTCGATCCGCCGGAGCGCGCCGAGAACCTCATTCGAGGTTTGCTCAGGCGCGTCTTCGAACTGATTGCGAACCCGCACGATGAGCGCGGAATCTCCGAGCGGCGCAATCTCCATCGAGCCTCAGACTTGGTTCGAGCGAAGATGTTGATCTTCCCTCCGCCTTTTTTCAGGATGCGACATCTTTGGCCGCCGAGTTTTGAAGCGAAACGGCTTCAGCAACATCTTCCACGTGCTCTTTGATCTCGTGCACTTTCGGATGCACATCACGGATCAAGTCATGCTCGGCCTGGGAAAGCCGTTCGATCCGCGTTGTCATTTCGTGTAGCTCTTTCAACATGGCTTCCTGGCGCGCTGAGATGCGGTGCATCCACCAAAAACAGACACACCAGCAGCCCAAACCGATCCAAGTGAGCGCAAACATGCTCATATCATTGCGCCCGCGTCGCTTCGACCTCGATGTCGATCGCGACCGTCTGGCTAATCCCGGAGACAGCTTCCACGCCCTGGCTGAACATTAGATTGAACTCGCGGCGTTTGAGCGGTTCGGTTGTAACAGCCCAACGCGTTTGTTTCATGTCGTTCGAGAGTGGGCTGAGCAATTTCACATGTAGCGTGATGGGTTTCGTCACGTCGTGCATCGTGAGGTCGCCGAGAATGTCGCCGCTTTGCGGCCCGGTTTGTTTTACGCTGCGGCTCTTGAATGTGATCTCGGGAAATTTCGCAACATCAAAGAACTCCGCGCTGCGCAGGTGATCGTCGCGCTTTTGAATCCTGGTATCGATGCTGCGAACGTCAATCTTCGCTGATACCGACGATTTCTCGGGATGCTCGCGGTCGATGTCGATCTCACCGTTAAATTTCGTAAACCTGCCGTTGGTTGTTCCAAGGAACTGGTGGACTTTGAATCCGATCGTTGAGTGCGATTGGTCGAATTTGTACGTTTCATTCGCCAGCGCGGCTGAACTAAGCGCGGCGAAGACGAGAGTGAGCGAGCTAAGTCGAATCAACGTTCTCATCAGTGTTCCTCCTTCATTTCGGTTAGCGCTGTAGGGGAAGCCGTTGGCTTCCCATGGGACGACAACGTCGTCCCTACAGATATTTTGCCGGCGGCTCGACAGAGTCTCTCCCTGACGACCGCGCCGACGCAAGCGTCTTCAACAGGGGCGTACGCGATAGCGGTAACCTCCCAAATAAATTTCCGAGCGCAAAAGCCGGATTCGCTTTCACTTTCCTGGCGTCGTGCACACCGGCGATGCGCGCCAGCTCGGTTTCGAAATGAGAGACAGCGCGCAGATTCGGATTGTTGGCATCGAGATAGCCGAAGGCGCGGCGTAACAAGCCAAAGAGTTCCGGGTCGCGATGATCCCGCTCAGTACAAATCTCGATTAGCTCCACAAAATAGGCCGCTGTCTGCATGCGCAGATAATCCGTTCGAATACCGCCGAAAGTCTTGCGCAGAACGACCTCCGTGAGTGTGTGCAGATTCGATTTACGGCTTGGCGCGATCTGAATTTCGGCTTCGAAAAACAAATCCAATCTACCGGCAAACGGACTTTTGGCGCGTCGCGCCCCTTTCGCGACGGTTTGAATGCAGCCGAGCGATTCCGTGCACCACGAAACAATGAGGCTGGTGTCGCTGAACTT
>DATMPQ010000285.1:0-6666 GCA_035567015.1 Chthoniobacterales bacterium
ATCTATCCCGAGATCTCGCGCGAGGCGCAGCGCTACGTGGTCGGCGCGATCGCCGAGTTCTTCGAGTAAAAATCGACAATTACTTGCGACGCGCACGGCGCCAGCCTATATCAACGCTCGCAAGCGAGGGTAGGTTCCGGAGTGGCCAAACGGGGCAGACTGTAAATCTGCTGGCTTTACGCCTTCGCTGGTTCGAATCCAGCCCTGCCCAGCTCTTGCTCAACCTTCAAGCAAGCGGAGCGGAACTCCGCTCTTCCTCTGGGCGCACAGACTGCAAGTATGTCTTCCCTGCCGCTCTAGCGGCGCCGCTTCCGACCACCGCGCGAAGATTTCGATCTTCGGCGGCTTTTTGCTGTCCGTCCGCCGCGCACTGCACGTTTCCGCGATTTTGCAGCAACCGATCTCCGTACTGGTCGTCCTCCGCGGACCGCACGTTTCCGCGATTTTGCGGCAGCCGATCGCCGTGCCGGTCTTTTCTTTGCCGCCTTACTGCGGGGACGCTTTTTTGCGGGGCGCGATTTGGCGCGTTTAACAGCCTTGGCGACGCTCTTCCTAACAGGAGAAACGATTGGCCGGCCGCTGGCGGCGGCTTTTCCTGCGAGAGCACCGACGACTCCGCCCACGACCGCGCCGACCGGGCCGGCGACACTGCCGATCGCAGCGCCGGCCACGGCACCGGCTGTCTGCTTCGAGATTGGTGGAATCTGAATCTCTTGGGATGATTGTGGACTTTCTTTTTCTTGTGCGTCTGGTTCGTCAGGCATAGATCGCGGAACTCCTTCCTTTTTGTCTGGTTGTAATCAAAATGTAATTCGAATGACAAGCCTTATTGCAGCCGTCGGCGAATTCTTTTCGCGAGAATAAAAAAAGCGCCCGCCGCAGCGGGCGCTTTTCGCAAGATTGTTTGGGTTAGCGGCCGCGTCTTTGCCCGCCGTCCCGGCGTCCGCCGCCGTAGCCTCCTCCGCCGCCACCGCCATAACCCCCGCGACCACCGCCGCCCGGCGGGCGAGGCTCACGCGGCCGCGCTTCATTCACGGTCAAAGACCGGCCTTCCACGCTTTTGCCATTAAACTGAGTAATTGCATTCTGAGCTTCTTGTTCAGAGCCCATAGTCACGAAGGCAAACCCGCGAGATTTGCCAGTGAATTTGTCCTGCATGAGGGTGACTTCCTGCACCGTTCCGGCCTGTGCGAAAAGCTCCTGCAGTTCGTTTTCGGTCGTGTTGAAGGAAAGATTTCCTACGTATAATTTAGTTCCCATCGAGTCTATTCTGGAAAACGCAGCCAGGTCACTGTTCCCGCTTATCGGATTTCAAATCGCCACTGAATAAACTCAACTGACAATCCACCAACTGCCAAGCTACCGTTTCCGTTTCGGTCACATTAGTAAAGGGCTTCTTTTAAGAAAGCAACAGGAAATCGAGGGCCAAATGGGCCGCCTGAAAAATGTCTAAATCTACCGATGCGAGCGGAAAAAATGGCACGGCCCGTGTCGCGGTCGTAGCCGCTGGCGTAATCAGTCCCCTGGGTTTTGGGCTGGGCGAAACCCTCGATTCGCTGCGTGCGGCACGAGACTGCGTCACGGCAGTCACACGATTTTCGGTAGCCCAATGTCGATGTAAAACCGCGGGTCAAGTGCCTGACGAGCGTCTCCTCGCCGAGCGATGCAAGTGGGCGCGCCCGCAACGCTTGCATCGCGCAGCACACATGATGATCCGCGCACTGTCCGAAGCACTAATGCAAGATGCCAAGTTCAAGCCGGAATTGACAGTGATTGGGACGACGAGCGGCGGCATGTCTTACGGCGAAGATTATTTTCGCTCGTTACATCGACACGGCGACTTGCGACGTTCGCCAACCTGGATCGCGAACTATCCCGCGCAAAAGCCGGTCGTGGATGCGCTGGATACTTTCGGAATTCGTGCGCCATGCCAGGTGATTGCCAACGCCTGCGCTTCAGGCACGAACGCGATCGGCCATGCCTTCGAGTGTGTTCGCTCGGGACGCTATGAGCGCGTATTGAGCGGCGGTTATGACGCGCTCTCGGAGCTGGTTTTTGTCGGCTTCGATTCGCTTCAGGCCTCGACGCCAGAAAAATGCCGCCCTTTTGATCGAGATCGCACTGGAATGGTTCTCGGAGAAGGCACCGCGATTCTTGCATTGGAAAATCTCGACGCCGCGAGCGCCCGTGGCGCGCCCGTTCTGGCGGAAATAGCTGGGTACGGCATTTCGACTGACAATTTTCATTTTACTCAACCGAACCCTTCTGGCAGCGGACCCCGCCAGGCGATGGAGCAAGCTCTCCGGAGCGCCCAGCTTTCGGCCCGTGCGATCGATTACATCAACGCGCACGGAACAGCCACGCCTTTTAATGACGCGGCCGAGGGCAAAGCAATCGGCGAGCTTTTCGGTCGCGGCGTGCCGGTCAGCTCGACTAAGAGCATGATGGGCCACTCGTTAGGCGCCGCCGGCGCGATCGAAGCCATTGTCTGCCTTCTCGCCCTCAAGCATCAATTTCTTCCTCCGAACATCCATTTTCGCGCTCCAGATGAAGATGCCGATCTTAACATCGTCGCGAACGAATCGCGGCCAGCATCTTTGCACACAGTCCTCTCGAACTCCTTCGGTTTCGGTGGCACGAACGCTTCCCTCGTAATGCAAAAGTTCGAGGCATGAATCTGGCAATCGCCGGCATGGGGTGGATCACTCCCCTCGGGAGTGGTGTTGATGCAGTGTGGGAGCGTTTGCTTCAAGGTGACCAGGGGCATGCGGAAAAAATTGCCGAGAAATTTGATGATCAAGTTTATACTGTTTTTCGAGTCCCGGAGTCGGCGCTGGCCAGCCTGGGACCTCATCCACGCCTCCGCCGCGCCAGTTTAATCTCCCGCTTCGCTGCGGCCGCCGGTTTGGCGGCATTAGAAGAGGCGGGAGTGAGACTCGGTCCGCGGAATGCGGAACGAGTTGCGCTCGTCTTCGCAATTTCGAACGGCGGCGTCATCTACACGAAGCGCTTTTACCGCGACATCGTTGAATCGGGCGCGCAATCAGCGAGTCCACTCCTCTTTCCTGAAACGGTCTTCAATGCGCCGGCCAGTCATCTGGCGGCGATTCTCGGGATTACCGGCGCCACCTATACGCTGGTGGGTGACGGCGCGGTAGGACTTCTGGCGATAAAAATGGCAGAGGATTTAATGGCTAACGACGCGCTCGATTATTGCCTTGTTGTCGGCGCGGAAGAAATCGATTGGCTGCTTTGCGATGCGTATCACAAGTGGCGTCTTCTACGTTTGGAACCTCCGGTGGAACCATTTAATGAAGTCGCCAAAGGAATGATCTTGAGCGAAGGCGCCGGAGCGGTCCTGCTCGCACGCGAAGGTCTAATAAAGATCGAGAGTACTCATGCTGGCGGATATTATCGCAAACGCGACGAAGCGGAGAACGTTTTGAAGCGAATTCTTTGTGATCTGATTGAAGCTGAAAGCGGATTTATCATCGCGAGCGCAAATGGCACATTTATCGATGAAGCGGAATGCGGGGCGATCTCGCAAGTCTCTCCGGATGCAATTGTCTACACAGCGAAGCCAGCCCTCGGGGAAAGTGTGGGCGCCGGGGGAATGTGGCAGGTTATCGTGGGAGGCCAGGCTCTGCGCCACGGAGAGCTTCCGCCTTTGCTGCACGTAACTTCAAAAATTCCGTTGCGGATTTCAGCTTCGCGCGCAGCCGCGGCGGCGGCGCGCGGCGCGATTGTCTTAAGCTGCGGACTCAATCAGCAAATCGCAGGTTTATCTCTCGGCGTGAACGGCGGCACTCGATGAGCGGTTTTCTGCGGGATTAGCTTTTTTGCGTCGGTCGCGTTCCGCTTTTGCCTTTGCAAGAGCGTCCTCCTCCAGTACCTTCGGCGACCGCCATGGGAAAGCCGGTTCGTTTGTTCTTTGTGCTATTTCTGATAGCTGGTTTCGCCAGGGGAGCAATTAAAACTCCGGAGAACGCTCCGCTCGAAATCACCTCAACCGGGGAAACCAGTTACGAGAACGGGCTGGCCACAGCGCGCGACAACGTGGCTATTCACACGGGCGACACAGATATTTACGCCGACTACGCGCAGTATAATTCACGCACACACGAAGTGCTGGCGATAGGCCATGTGCGAATCTACCGCGATGTCAGTTTCTACATTGCCGATCGCGGCATTTACAACATCGATACAAAAAAGATTCGAGCGACTAATATGCGGACGGAGTCCGACCCTTTTTTCGTTAGCGGTGAAAATGTCAGCGAAATTTCCGAGAACGGTTATCTCGTGCAGAACGGAACCTTCACCACGCATGATGCACCGACTTCCGATTTTCATTTCCGGGCGCAAACGATGCGCATTTACGAGAAGGACCGCGTCATTTTTCGGAACGTGACCTTTTACGTTAGGAATGTGCCTATTTTTTGGTGGCCTTACCTGTACCAGTCGCTCAATGACGCGTTCAGTTTTACGGTCTCACCAGCGTTCTTGAGCTCATGGGGACCATCGCTTCTCACTCAGGTGACCTTCCCCATCACGGACGACATCAGAGGCCGGATCCGGCTCGATTATCGGGGCCGTCGCGGCGTAGCCATCGGGTTCGAATCGGATATCGATTACGGAAAAGACAAAAACAGCTCGGCCAAACTCAAAACGTATTATTTACAAGATCAAAACCCGCTAATAAATCGCACGGATTTACCGCGAGGAGCAGTCCCGACCGGACGATACCGAGTCAGTCTGCAGGACCGCACCAATTTTACCGATGACATCTACGGCATCGCGAACATTACGAAGATGAGCGATGCGTTCGTGATGCAGGATTTCTATCAAGGTGAGTTTCGTATCGATCCTGTTCCGGACAACGTGGCCGCAGTCACGAAAGCGGACTCGTTCTATACCCTGACGGGAATCGTGCGTTTTCAGGCGAACGAGTTCTTCGAGCAAACGGAACGTTTGCCGGAAGTGGTCCTGGACATTAAACGCCACGCGCTTTTTGGCGGCCCCATTTTCTACGAAGGCGAAACCGGATTTGCCAATCTGGAGCGAGCATTTGCCGACGGCTCGGGCTTTTAGGATTACAGCACCATCCGTCTCGATACCTTTCACCAGTTCCTCTACCCGAACACTTATTTCGGCTGGCTTTCCATCGTGCCGCGGGTTGGTTTTCGCGGCACCTACTATACCCAGACCCGTGATCTCGGGAAAACCATGTTCACACCGGACTCAAACCCGCTGGTGCCTAATTTTCTCCTGCCTAATCCGACACTTGCGCAGCCAATCAAGTACGGCAGTGACACATTCCGGCCGGTCTTTAATACCGGAGTGGAAGCCTCTTTCAAGCTCTCCCAGACGTGGGAGAATGTGCAAAGCCGGACGCTTGGTCTCGATGGACTTCTGCACGTGATCCAACCATTCACGAACTTCTCTTATGTTTGGGATGGTGGTCCCAATCCGGCCTCGATCCTTCAGTTCGATCGATTTGAACCTTCCACGCAACTTCGGACCATCGACTTTCCGCAGTTCACTTCGATCGACTCAATCGATAATTGGACAGTTTGGCGTCTCGGCGTCCGCAACCGCCTCGAGACCCGGCGCGATGACTCGACGATCACTTGGCTCGAGCTCGACACTTTTTTCGACGTGAACTTCGATAACCCGTTCGACCGCACTCCGTATTCGAATTTTTTCAATAATATCCGCTTCACGCCCCTGCCGTGGGCAAGTTTCAGCATCAATTCCCAAGTGCCCGCTTTCGACAAGGGTTTTACAGAAGTCGATACGACCGTGATTGTCCAACCGATGGCGAATTTGCAATTGCTCTTTGCCCATCGCTATTTGAATGGCAATCCCTTCTTCGACAACAGCAGCTTGTTTCTCGTCGGCGGATATTACCGCTTCGATGAGAACTGGGGTCTCGGCATCCAGGAGCAATACGAAGCGACCACCCGCACTCTCGAGGAGCAGCGTTACTCGATTTATCGCGATCTGACGAGCTGGGTAGCTTCATTTGGCGCTGTGGTGCGCGACAACGCTGGTGTGAAGGAATATGGCGTGCTCTTTACCATCACCCTCAAAGCATTTCCGAAATTTGGTCTCGATTTGAATTTCGACCCTGCGGGCACAGGTCAAGGCACAGGTCAAGGTCAATGAGCGGGAAAGTGCGAAGAATGCTGCGTTTCCCGAGGTCGGCCCGCCGTTTGCTCTGCTGCGACTAACTCGCTGCGTCGCTTCATTCGTATGGATCTTTCCATCATTGGTTCCGGTTACGTCGGTCTTGTCACCGGCGCTTGCTTCGCCGACGTGGGCCACAACGTTGTCTGCGTCGATAACGACCCGCAGAAAATCGAAGCCTTGCAAGCTGGCAAAGTGCCAATCTACGAGCCTGGTCTCGAGGAAGTGATCCATCGCAACGTCTCTGCCCACCGGTTGCGGTTCAGCGGCAGCATTCGGGAAGGGGTCGATAACTCACAGATCGTTTTCATCGCCGTTCCCACTCCGCAGCAACCGGAGGGCGATGTCGATCTTAGCTTCATCGAGAAAGTCGCCCGGGAAATCGCGGGCGTACTGACCAGCTATCGCGTGATCGTCGATAAGAGCACCGTGCCTGTGAAAACTGGCGAAAAGGTCGCCGAGTCCATCAAACGCTACAAT
>DATMPQ010000286.1:0-12672 GCA_035567015.1 Chthoniobacterales bacterium
TGAAATAGAAAATAGAAAAAAGTCGTGTCGGCACACTTTCCGCTACATGGAGCGCTAGCACCATGGCCAGACGCGGAGATTCTGTTATTGGGATAGATTTAGGCAAGCATGTCTTCAAGGGTGTATCGCTCCGGCGCAAGAGTGATTCCGGTCTTGTCCTGACCAGTTTCGCTTCGCACGAAGTGCCGGAAGATTTTGAGACAAGCGACGCTTTGGCGTGGCACATCAAGCTCTTACTCCGTGATCTCGGCGGCAACCCCAAAAGTTGCGCGCTCGCCGTTTCCGATCCTGCCGCGCTGTTGCGTATTATCGAGCAACCAGAGACGCCCCTCAATCTGCTCCGCAATGCATTGCGCTTGCATGGCCTGGCTGTGCTCAATCAGGAGTGCAAAGATTTCGTGCTCGATATTGCGCCAGTGCGCGCAACGAACGCGAACCACTCCGATGCCGATGAGGCCAGCTCGGACACGGGACCAGACGTGGTGGCGGTCCAACACGGCGTGGTAACAAAAACCAAATACCTCGTTGGTGGAATGTTACGCCAGACTGTCAAGCAAATCTCCGAGGCGATGGCCAAAGCGCGGGTCCCGGTGGATCTCCTCCAGCTCGCTCCCATATGCTCATTCAACGCCTTTGAATTCGCTTACCCCGAAATTTTCCATAACGAGGCGTTTCTGCTTCTCGATATGGGATACTTGCAGAGCACGGTGCTCATCGGCAACAAAGGAGAACTGGTGCTGGTACGAAGCATCGATTACGGGGGAAAGGAGCTCACGCAAGCACTCACGGCCGATGGGGCGGCGATCGAGGCGGATGCGGCCCGGGTGATGATTCAGCAGGGCGATGCCGGGATGGCGGACATTTGCCAGATCTCGCTGGCACGCCTGGCCACCGAAGTGCGCAACTCCATCGGCTTTCTCGAAGGGCAAAGGGAAGAAAGCATTCATCGAGTTTTTGTTTCCGGGGGATTGGCTCGCGCCGAAACCGTGCTCCACACCCTCAGTGACGAGCTGGGATTGCCGTGCGAAATTTGGGACCCGTTGGAGACTTGTGAAGTGGCACTGCCGGCCGAGAAGCGCGAGACCTTGGCCAATGACTTTGTCTCGCTCAATGTCGCTTGCGGGGCCGCGTTCGAATACTTCAAAAAATAATCGGCAACAATGGCACTTCATCTCAACCTCCTCCACGAGGAGAAGCTGGAACAAAGACAACGCCAGCGCGATCCTCTCAAGATTGGCATCATGGTGCTGTCCGGCTTTGGCGCATTGCTTTTCCTCTACTACTTGTTTAACGCTTACCGAACGCTCGAAATCAAGAGCCGGTTAAGTGCGGTTGAGCGCAATTGGACCAAAATCGAACCGGAAGTGACCGCCGCGGATAAACGCGTAGCCGAACTCGAAGGCATCATCAAAACCACGAGCGCGCTCGACAATTACATCGAGAATCGATTCTTTTGGGCGCCGTTTCTGCAAAAGGTTTCCCATTGCGTCCCGCCCAACGCGCAACTGACGAGTCTCGACGCTAGCGTTCTCGACGAGAACAAAGGGATTAGCGTTTCCCTTGAAGGCGTGGCGGCCGGCCGGGAACCGCGCTCCGTCGCGGAAGATCTGCGCCAGATGCTAATCGAACAGCTCGGCCATGGCTATGGCGGCGTGAAAGTGGACTTCAAGACGCTGGAGGACCTCGACACAATCGTGACTGTCGGTGGGACAAACATGCCGATGGCGCATTACCTCCTCGCCATAAATTTCAATCCAAGTCCACCGGCGAAATCTGCCGCTTCCCCTACTCCCGACCACACTCGGAAACGATGAGCCCGCCGAAACTAAGCAAGGATCAGGTCCAGAAGCTCGCGTTCAGTGCGATCGGCTTCGTGTTTCTCCTTTACGTTTACTTTACCTTCTTTCTCGGTCCTCTGAATCGCAGCCGCGCTGCCATGCTGGTGACGATTCAAGACCGGCAAAGCAAGCTGGATGAGTCGAAAGACAAGATGAAGAAAGCGGTCAGCCTCGAACAACAAGCCAAGAGCGCGACCAGTCGATTTGCCACTTTGAGGGCCCTCAATCCTGAAGGCGCGCCCATCGCCTGGTTCCCTCCGCGTATTAAAGCCTTCTTCGCAAACCAGCAGATCGACAAAGCTGTGGCACGTCTCGACAACAGCACTGCCTTCAAAGAAGCTGAGCTTTCCGGATGGACGAAATACACCTGGTTGATCGACTTGCCCCAGGCCGACTTTGCTTCACTTGGGACGGCCATCGCCGAGCTGGAAAATACCGAGCCGTTGCTTTCGATTACGAAGCTGCATATCCAGACCCTGCCAAACCAGCCGCAATCTCAGCATGTCGAAATCGCCGCGGCCAGCACCATAGAAAAACGATGAAAGCTTTCGCGTCCATCTTAATTCCAGTCTTCCTGGCTTTCGGGGAACTGCATGCTGCCGCTAACGCCCCTGCCATCGAGACTAAAAACAAGTCTTCCTTCGAATTTGAGGTCACCGGCCGCAATCCGTTTTGGCCTATCAATTGGAAACCAACCGCCCAGGTCACGGGCAAAAGCGGCGACCACGACACCGGCGGCACGGATATTCCGGCCACGGCCTTTACTCTTTCCTCCATCACCATCGAGCGCGGAACGCGCTTCGCCATCATCAACGGCCGGATCATGGAAGAAGGCCAGCAATTCGGCTTGCAGATGGGCACTCACACATACCAGATCACGCTCAAGTCAATCCAGGACGGCCGCGTCGTCCTGGAACGGCGGCACACTCAGGAAATCGTCGTCACATTGCGACGCAAATAATGCGCGCTCTGGAACCCTGGACTTCCGTTTCGGCGCACTGTTCGAATTCGTGCTCAGGCTCCGCTTACGGGCGCGCTTTCCAGTTGAGCCAGCGGCACAAACTCGCTTTCGTGAAGCTCGATGCGCTCAGTTCCATGCATTAGCTGCCACCACTGTTTTGCTGAACCGAGCACGATCAAGAGCACGAGCACGAGAAAACCGAACGCCACCAGAGCGTCGAATCGCCACACTGCAGCTTGCCTCATCAGTTGCGCCGCTTTGTTTGCGCCAACTGCACCGGCATTTTGGAGGAGCGCCTGTGCGCCGCTCAAGAAACCAATTTTTGGATCGACAGAAAAGATTTTCAGATAGCCGGCGGAAAAGGTCACCGCGCACATAAAACAGAGCGGCACCAGAGTCACAAAAAGGTATTTCGCCTTTTGCATCTTGATCAAAATCGTCGTTCCCAGGCAAAGCGCGACCACGGACAAAAGTTGATTGGCCAGGCCGAAGAGCGGCCAGAGACTGTTGATGCCGCCTAGCGGGTCGATCACGCCCTGATACAGAAACCAGCCCCACGCCGCGACCAGCAGCACGCTCGAAAAAAGATTCGCGCTCCACGAGCGTGTATTGCCAAGCGGTCGCCATAAATTTCCCAAGAGATCCTGAAGGAGAAATCGTCCGACCCGCGTGCCGGCATCGATCGTCGTCAAAATAAACAGCGCCTCGAACATGATGGCGAAGTGGTACCACAGTCCCATCGCGGTTGGGCTGGCTGAGATCCCCGCAAACATGTGCGCCATACCGACCGCAAATGTCGGCGCGCCACCGGCGCGATTAAACATGGTGCTCTCGCCAAGGTTTGTGGCGAGGTCGTTCATCTGTTGCTCCGTCACCGGAAAACCGGACGCGCTCACTTTCGCCACCACTTCGCTCGGCGTTCCCTTCGCGTTGATCGCGAAATATTCGCCCGGTTGCAACACACAGGCCGCGATCATCGCCATGAGCGCTACCATCATTTCGGTCACCATGGCCCCGTAGCCGATCTCGCGAATGCGCGATTCGCGCCCGAGCATTTTCGGAGTCGTTCCGGAAGCGACGAGCGAATGGAAACCGGAAACCGCGCCGCAAGCGATGGTGATAAAAACAAACGGAAACACCGGACCCGCGAAGACCAACCCTGTTCCATCGACAAAGCGCGAGATCGAAGGCATCAACAGTGTTGGATGCAACACGATCACGGCCACAGCCAACGCCGCCACCGTTCCGAGTTTTAAAAATGTGCTCAAATAATCGCGCGGCGTGAGCAGCAGCCAAACCGGCAGGATCGAGGCCGCCAAACCGTAAAGAATAACCGCCCAGGCCAGCCATTTTTGGTCGTGCCGAAACCAGGCTTCTAGTCCCGGAAAATGCGCGAGAAACTGTCCGCCCCACACTGCGAAGACAAGCCCAAGCAAACCAAAGGCGGTGACCAATCCCACATTCACCCTTCCCGTCCGCAAACCGAATCCCATGATCAAGGCCACCGGAATTGTCATGGCAATTGTGAAGACGCCCCAGGGACTGCTGGCCAGCGCTTGCACCACTACGAGCGCGAGCACAGCGAGCAAGATGATCATGATCGCCAACACGCTGATCAGCGCCAGCACGCCCACGCCGCGCCCGATCTCTTCTTTCACCATTTGACCAAGCGTTTTGCCGCGTCGTCTCACGGAGGCGAACAGCACGATCATGTCGTGCACACCGCCGCCCAACGTCGCCCCGATCAAAATCCAGAGCGTGCCGGGCAAGAAACCAAACTGCGCTGCCAGCACCGGACCAACCAGTGGCCCGGGCCCGGCGATTGCGGCAAAATGATGACCAAAAACCATCCACCGGTTTGTCGGCACAAAATCTTTGCCGTCGTTTTGCACTACGGCCGGCGTCGCGCGCTCGTCATTTAGCACCAGCACTTTCGTCGCCAGCCACTTACTGTAAAAACGATAGCTAATCGAAGTTGCGCAGAGACCCGCTACGATGATCCAAAGCGCGCTAATCTCTTCGCCGCGCGACACAGCAAGAACCGCGATGGCGCCCGTGCCAAGCGCGGCCACCGCGAACCAGATCACCTTTTTCCAAATCGTCATCTCTCCGGGCGCTTGCCGGATAACTGTAAATGAAATTGCGGGCACGTGCTAATGCGTGCGATCTATCCCCGGTGCAATTTCGTCATAAAATCAAAAAACTGCTCAACGGTCAGGGCTTGGCCAGCGCCAGCCGCCACCTGCGAAGATTTTTCCACCCAGCGCGCTTTCCATTAACCACCGAACGCGTCATCCAAACAATTGATCGCGCACCGTTCGAGGCGATTCATCGCCGATACGCGGTCGAGCACCCCGGGGAAGACTGGCCGAAGTACCTCGATCTTAACCGTTGGATCGACATCAACATTCGCCGTGTCCGCGAGATCGAGCTCGATTTGTCGCGCGCGAAGCGTATTCTCGATCTCGGCTGCGGCGCCGGGTATTTCGCCTACATCGCGCGGTTGCTCGGCCATGACGTGGTCGGTCTTGACATCGACGACGTTCCAATGTTCGCCGAAATCACGCGATTGCTAGGTGTACCACGCGTGATCTGGCGTATTCATCCCTTTGTTCCCCTTCCCGATCTCGGAAAAAAGTTCGATCTCATTACCGCTTTCATGATTTGTTTTAACAATCACAAACAAGCCGACCTTTGGGGCGCGCCGGAATGGGAATTTTTTCTCAACGATCTCGCCCGCCGCCTTACCCGGCGCGGCTGCGTTTGGCTCGAATTGAATCGCGAATACGACGGAACCTGTTACACGCCAGAGCTGCACGAATTTTTCGAGAGCCGCGGCGCGACGGTCGACCAGCACAGAGTGACGTTCAATTCAGATCTTCTCGCGCTTTCCTCAGCTTCACCAGTTGCTCGCTGAAATTCCTCTGCCGTTGTCGATGTTCTTCGACCACCGCCGCCGGCGCACGATCGACAAAAGGTTTGTTTCCCAATTTGCTTTTCACCGTTCGCAATTCGTCCTCGAGCTTCGCGATCTCTTTGTTGAGTCGCTCGCGCTCGGCGCCGAGATCTCGTTGGTCGGCGTTGACCCAAACTTCGCCTATCGCGCTGAGACCAACAACGCCGGTCGCGGGCACAGAGCCGGATATGCTAACGGTCTCAGCGGTGAGCAGTCGAGATAACGTCGCAAGCTGTTCTTCGATCCCCCGAATACTCGGATTCACGCCAAACTGGGCTTTCTTGTTCGACGGGATTCCAGCTTCGGCGCGCAAGTTTCGACCCGTCTGCACGGTGTCATAGATTGCGGAGACGAGTTCTCGCTTTTTCGTAAGATCGGCATCTTCCAGCGCGATCTTTTCCGGCGGCCGGATGAACTGAATCGAATCTTTGCCAAGACCAAGCAACGACCACAATTCCTCCGTGATGTGCGGCATGAATGGATGAAGCAAACGCAGAGACGCTGAGAGTACAAAATCCATCACCGCCAATGCGGACTTCTTCTTGGCCTCGTCGTCGCTGAAGATGTCCGTCTTGGCCGCTTCGACAAACCAGTCGCAATAGTCGCTCCAGAAGAAATCGTAAAGACGTTGGGCGACAACATTGAATTGGTATTCGCGATAAGCCGCGTCGATTGCGTCGATCGTTTCATTTAATCGCGCCAACAGTTCTATCGCGTAGATCGACAATTGCTTATTATCGATCTTGGGCGCAGCTGCGCTCGGGCCGTGCATTTGCCGAAAACGCGCTGCGTTCCAAAGCTTGGTTGCGAAATTGCGTCCTTCTTCGATTTGCTTTTCGTCGAAGCGAATGTCCTGGCCGCTCGGCGCGATCCGCATAAGACCGAAGCGCAAACCGTCCGCGCCGTACTTGTCGATCAAATCGAGCGGATCGGGCGAGTTGCCTAACGATTTGCTCATCTTGCGCCCCTGCTTGTCGCGAATCAGCCCGGTAAAATAAACGTTGCGGAACGGAATATTGTCTTCGTCGCGCTCCGATTTTCCCGGCTTGAACTCGAGGCCGGCAATGATCATGCGCGCGACCCAAAAGAAAATAATGTCCGGCGCGGTCACGAGCACGCTCGTCGGATAGAATTTCGTCCGTGTCTCTTCGTCCATCGTCTCATAGGCCCAGAGCCACGACGAAAACCACGTGTCGAGCGTGTCCGGATCTTGCGTCCAGTCCGTATCCGGCGACTCGATCTGCACACGAATGTTCCTCTCTTCTGTAGAGGCAGCCGTGTCGGCTGCATTCCTTTGTTTCGCAGGCGATACGCCTGCCTCTGCAGATTTCGATTTCCGGTACCACGCCGGTATCCGGTGTCCCCACCACACCTGGCGGCTGATGCACCAGTCCTGAATGTTCTCCAGCCATTGCGCGTAAACCTTTTCCCAGTGCGCTGGGAAAAATCGGATGAGATGTTCCTGCACTACGGCGAGCGCTTCCTTCGTCTTCGGATACCGCAGAAACCATTGCTCGCTGAGGCGCGGCTCAATCGGCACTTCGCTGCGATCGCTAAAGCCGATGTTGTTTTCGTACGGCTCCGTTTTCGAAAGTAAACCTCGCTCTTCCAGCAATTCCGCCGCCTTTGTTCGTGCTTCGAATCGATCCATGCCGTCCAATTCAGGGACCGCCGGACAATTGATGTGCCCATCGGGGTGGAGAACATCGACGACCGGCAGTTTGTGGCGCTGACCGACTTCGAAATCGACTTTGTCGTGGGCGGGCGTGACCTTCAATACGCCGGTTCCGAATTCGGGATCGATGGCGTCGTCGGCCACAATCGGCAATTTCTCGCGAGCGAGTGGACGCCACGCATGCTTACCAAGAAGATCGGCGTAACGCTTGTCCTTTGGGTAAAACGCCACACCGGTGTCAGCCATGATCGTCTCCGGGCGAGTCGTTGCGACTTCGACAAAACGTCCCGGTTCTTCGACAATCTCGTAACGGACAAAATACAATTTCCCTTTTTGCGGCTTTTTGACGACCTCCTCGTCGGACAGCGCTGTTTGCGCAGCCGGGTCCCAATTGATCATGCGTCGCCCGCGGTAGATGAGACCCTTGCGATAGAGATCGACAAATACGCCTTGGACGGCGCGGATGTAATCCTCGTCGAAAGTGTAACGTTCCCGAGACCAGTCGCACGAACAACCAAGGCGCTTGAGCTGTTCGATGATAATTCCGCCGTGTTTGTCCTGCCATTCCAACACACGGAGCAGAAATTCTTCGCGGCCCAGATCGTGACGCGTTCTCTTTTCCGTGCGCCGCAAATGCTTTTCGACCGCAGTCTGTGTCCCGATTCCAGCGTGATCGGTTCCTGGCAGCCACAGCACTTCGAAACCCCGCATGCGCGCGCGGCGCGCGAGAACATCCTGAATGGTGTTGTTCAAGACGTGGCCGAGCGTGAGAATGCCGGTGACATTTGGCGGCGGAATCACAATCGAAAAGGCCTGTTTCGACGAGTTCGGATCGGCCTTGAAATCGCAGTGGTCGATCCAGCGCGCGTACCACTTCGGCTCGACCGTCTTCGGATCGTAGGTTTTTGGAAGTTCCGACATTGCGCAGCAATCATCCAAGAGGCGCAGGTGTTTGCAAAATGAAAAGGTACGGCGCGCCGTTACTCCACAACGCACTTGCGAGTCGCATCGGTAACCGCGAACTTTCCCGCTGCATGCCAGACTTGCATCCAATCGGTGTCTTCGACTCCGGAATTGGTGGCCTAACCGTGGTCAAGGCTTTGCGCGATTTGTTGCCTAACGAAGATATTTTTTACCTGGGAGATACCGCGCGTATCCCATACGGGAGCAGAAGCCCGGCCACGGTTGAGCGTTATAGCGTGCAGATGGCCGAAATGCTCGTTACCGAAAACGCAAAGATTGTTGTTGTCGCATGCAACACCTCGTCCTCGGTCGCATTGCCTAAATTGAAAGGAAATTTGCCGGTGCCGGTTATCGGCGTGATCGAGCCTGGCGCGCAAGCCGCGGTCGCTGCAACTCGAAATCGGCACGTCGGGGTTATCGGGACACGCGCGACAATTCGCAGCGGTGCATACGAGAAAGCGCTTCGCGCTCTCGATGGCGATATCCGGGTAAGCAGCCGCGCATGTCCGTTGCTCGTGCCCCTGATCGAGGAAGGATTGCTCGAAGACGACGTTACCGATCGGATGATTGCGCGTTATCTCTCACCGATGATCGCGGATGCAATCGACACGCTCGTGCTTGGCTGCACCCATTATCCCCTGCTCTCCCACGCAATCGCGCGCTCGTTAGGCGACACAGTTCGCCTCGTTGATTCGGCGATGAACTGTGCCCGCGCCGTTCAGGAACTGCTCGATCGACAATCACTCCGCGCGCCTCCGGAAAACCGCGGCCGTCTTCAAGTGGCATTGACCGACAGACCGGACAATTTTCTGCGCGTCGCGCGAGAAGCGTTGCAATTAGAAATCGGAGAAGTGCAATTGCGAGAGGTGTTACACGGCGCGCCATCTGCGCTGTAGCGGCAACGTATCGCCCGCAATCCTGCTTTGTAGCGGCGCTTTCCAAGCGTCGGAACTAGATAAATCGACGGTCAGAGACCGCCGCTACAATTTCGCTTGTTGAGCTTTCGGCAAACTCTTCACCACCAGCTCGTAAGAGTGGTCGATCATTTTTCGCAACTCCGGCTCGGGAATCCCGCTGTCGATCTCAACTGTGTTCCAATGCTTTTTGTTCATGTGATAACCTGTTGGACCTGTTCGAATCGGTCCCGCAACTCAAGAGCGAAATCAGGATCGTATTTCAAATTCGCCGTTGCCGGAACTTCATCCAGCGGTGCGAGGGCGAATATCTTGCCGGCAACTTTGAAGACGAGAACATCTTCGCCAAATGGTGTCTCTTCGGTTATACCCGGCTTGGCCAGGCAATATTCGCGAAACGATTCGACATCCATTTCAGCTGTAGCGGCGGTCTGTGACCGTCGCTCGCAATCACTGTTGCAGACGCGCGACAAAGAGCGGAATCGATGCTTCATGCCGCTCATCTACGGCCAGATCGATCGAATACTCATCAAACTTTGGTAGCTTCAGTTGCTGAATGCCAAGAGCAAGCGACACGGTGGAAGTGGAGTCGTTGCCGCGAAATTGCACCTCAGTCTTAGCGTCTATAGTCGGCGTCACCGATGCACCATCCGGATTGACAAACGCAATCCGGATTCGTTTCTGTCCTTCTTCCACGCGTTCAAAACGCAATTTAATCGCCAACGCGCATTGCGGGTGCGTCACCGGCACTTCCCTCGCGCTCAGGCGATCGAACGAGCCGAGGATGTTCAACTTGCCTGCGGCATCAACCGTAGCCGCATCGCACAACGTAAAAATTTCAACTTTCATTGTTCATGTGTAGTGGCGGGCGTGTCGCTCGCGCTCATATACATGTTCGTCGACCGAATTGCTGATGTCGAATGGCCACGAAATGTTTGAAAACGATTCGACATCTATTCTCAACTGTAGCGACGGTCTGTGACCGTCGCTCGAACAATAGGAAAAAGCGGACTAACCCTAGCGGATGCGCGACGCCAGAATGCTGACCAGCTCCTTAATCGGCACGCGCTCCTGTTTCATCGAATCGCGATCGCGCAAGGTGACGGTGTCGCGCAAAGCGGGATCTTTTTCACCGAGCGTTTCGAAATCGACAGTAATCGCAAAAGGCGTGCCGATTTCATCCTGGCGCCGGTATCGGCGTCCGATCGCGCCGCCTTCGTCGTAAAAAACGTTCATGTGCGGCCGCAAAAGATCGATAATCTCTTTCGCTTTGGCGATGAGCGGTTCCTTGTTCTTCAGCAGCGGAAACACCGCGCATTTGATCGGCGCCATGCGCGGATGAAATCGCAAGACGATACGCGTTTCCAATTTCCCTTTTTCATCCGGCGCAGTGTCCTCCTCATACGCCTCGCAAATTAGCGCTAGAACGGCGCGATCGACGCCGGCGCTCGGTTCGACCACATGCGGAATAAACCTCTGCTTCGTTTCTTCATCGAAATACTCCAGGGATTTTCCACTCGCTTTCTGGTGCTGCTGTAAATCGTAATCGGTACGGTAAGCGACGCCTTCGAGTTCCTGCCGGCCGAAGGGAAAGTCGAACTCGATGTCGTACGTGCCTTTCGAATAAAATGCGCGCTCTTCATCGGGAATCTCGTGCGCGTGCAGCTTTGTGCGTGGGATGCCAATGTTCTCGTAAAACTTCAGCCGCTCTTCCAGCCAGTAATCCAGCCACTTCATTCCTTCCTCTGCCCGGCAAAAATATTCCAGCTCCATCTGTTCGAACTCGCGCGAGCGAAACGTGAAATTGCGCGGGTTAATTTCGTTCCGAAACGCTTTCCCGATCTGCGCGATCCCGAATGGCAGCTTCTTGCGCGACACTTCCAGCACGTTCTTGAACTGCACGAAAATGGATTGGGCGGTCTCTGGGCGAAGGTAAGCTTTCGAGGATTCATCAGCTACTGCGCCGAGATAAGTCTCCAGCATCAAATTGAAGGGGCGCGGTTGGGTAAGTTCGGCGCCGTTTTCTGGATTGAAATCTCGATTGTTCTCAACTCGTTGAGTTGGTTTAAGGGAGACGACCGGAAGATGAAGCCCTCGTTTTCGATAGAACTCGCGCGCGGTCTTCTCCGCATTCGATTCTGGCACCCCATCCCGAATCAACACGCGAAATTCCTCGCCACTGATTCGCCGCTTGTCCGGTTGATATGCAGCGAGGAACTTGTCGGCCATCTCCGGCTCGCCTTTGCGAATTGTAGCGACAACATCTAGCAAGAACATTTCAATCGAATTCGGATCCCGAGTCGGAGGCGGAATCGATAGTCCGTGGCGTGTTGCAATTCGTTTCGCAAGGTCCACCGCGTCGGCAGGACCAATCGTTTGCTTGTCAAAGCGCGGCTCCGCATCCGTTTCAGCTAACTGCGCGAGCACTAGCAGCGCTTCGGGCGGCGGTGTAGCATCTCGCGCAAACTCATAGATAAATACTGTGCCGCTTTGGAGAGGAATTTGGTCCGCTCGAAAACGCTGATTGGTCAGGCGACAATCGACCATCGGATCGGAAAATCCTTCAACGTGGCCAGACGCTTTCAGCACTGCCGGATGCGTCAGGATCGCTCCATCCAGCCCGACGACGTCGTCGCGCTCGTGCACCATGACGCGCCACCAATAATTTTTCAGGTTCCTCTTCAATTCCACGCCCAGAGGCCCGTAATCCCAGGCGCCGTTCAAGCCACCGTAGATTTCGCTTGATTGGAAAATGAAACCACGCCGCTTGCACAAGCTAACGATCTTTTCCATGGGCTGCGCGTCGGGCGACTTGTTCATAATTTCGGCCACAGATTAACGCAGATTACACGGATTCAACGCACAGAATTCGACCCCGAATGCTTTCGGGGCTTAAAGGGATTCAATTAAGACAATTTTAGAAAACATGCGCCCGAATCGACTCCTCACCCTACCCTCTCCCCTCGGCGAGAGGAGAGGGAAAAGGTGAGGGGTGGAGCTGCGCTGTCGTCATTCACACTAGATCATGGACGACTCGGAGATGCGTCCCCGTCTGCGTCAATCCGGTAATCTGCGGTTATGTCTGCGGCTCGACCGTGACGTCCGTTTTCACCGAGTTCGCGATGAAGCACTGCTCGTGTGCGGTATGATTCATCTCGTCAAGCTCTTGCGCAGTCGGTTGCTTATCGCCGGAGAACTTCGTCTTTTGCCGGAGAACAACACGCGTGATCGCCAACCTGCCTTCGGTATTTTTCTCCATGTGACCGACCGCTTCATCGACATACTCGTCGAGCACGAACTTCTTTTTGGCTGCAATGGCCAGGAAAGTAAGCATGTGACAGCTCGAGAGTGAGGCCACAAACGCT
>DATMPQ010000287.1:0-11266 GCA_035567015.1 Chthoniobacterales bacterium
TGGCTTTGCTCATCCTCGCCATAGACATTCTCGGTTTCGCCGCCTGGGCAATCGTCAGCAAATGGGGATTGGCCGGACTGAATAACAATGGTCCGCACGGGCTGAGCGAGATTCTTTACGCCTACAGCTCAACCACCGGCAACAACGGCAGCGCCTTCGCGGGGCTGAACGCCAACACACCATGGTACAACACTACCCTGGGCATCGCCATGTTGATCGGCCGGTTCTTGATGATCGTGCCAATCCTGGCGCTCGCTGGTTCGTTAGTTCGAAAGAAAGTTACTCCAGCGAGTGCTGGCACTTTTCCAGTTTACGGCGGCACGTTTTTTATCCTGTTGATCGGGACGGTGCTCTTGATTGGTGCGCTGAATTTTCTCCCCGCCCTCACGCTTGGACCGGTCGTTGAGCATTTCCTCAATCTCCAGGGAAAACTTTTCTGAGCCTCTAATGAAACAGACAACTCCTTCTCTTTTTGATTGGAACATTGCCGGCCCGGCGATCGTTGACGCTTTCAAAAAGCTCAGCCCGCGCCTGATGATCAAGAACCCGGTCATGTTTGTGACCATGGTGGGCGCGGCGCTCACGACCGCGGGCATTTTCACGGCCGAGCCGGTGCTGCGCGGCTTCGTTGCGCAATTGGCCGTCTGGCTGTGGTTCACCGTGCTCTTCGCCAATTTCGCCGAAGCCGTTGCCGAAGGTCGCGGCAAGGCGCAAGCCGCCAGTCTGCGAAGAGCTCGTAAGGAAACAATGGCGCGCCGCCTCTACAATGGCCGCGAGGAAAAAGTGCCCGCACCGATCTTGCAGAAGGGCGACCTCGTCGTTTGCGAGGCTGGCGACGTGATTCCCGCAGATGGCGATGTCGTTGAAGGAATCGCCAGCGTTGATGAAGCTGCCATCACCGGCGAATCCGCTCCGGTGATTCGCGAAAGCGGCGGCGATCGCAGCGCGGTGACTGGCGGCACGCGTGTGCTGAGCGACCGCATTGTCATTCGGGTAACGATGGAAAAGGGCGGCGGCTTTCTCGACCGCATGATTGCTCTGGTGGAAGGTGCGCGCCGCCAAAAAACGCCGAACGAAATCGCGCTGACGATTCTGCTTGCCGCGTTGACGTTCATCTTTCTGCTGGTCTGCGTCACGCTGAAGCCATTCGGGATCTATTCCGCCACTGAGTTCTCGATTCCTGTTTTGGTTGCGTTGCTGGTTTGCTTGATTCCGACAACTATCGGCGGCTTGCTCAGCGCCATCGGCATTGCGGGCATGGATCGCGTGCTCCAGCGCAACGTTCTTGCGATGAGCGGACGCGCGGTCGAAGCAGCCGGAGACGTCGATGTCCTGCTTCTCGACAAGACGGGGACGATCACTTTGGGCAACCGCATGGCGGTCGCGTTTCATTCTGCGCCGGGAATCGCGGATAAAGATCTCGCCGCGTCTTCGCAATTGAGTTCGCTTGCCGATGAAACGCCGGAAGGACGCAGCATCGTCGTTCTCGCCAAGGAGAAATTTGGATTGCGCGCGCGTGAATTGCAGGAACTGCATGCCACGTTCATTCCGTTCACCGCGCAGACCCGCATGAGCGGCATCGATCTGAACGCGACGGATACCGAGCCGACCATGCGCGTGCGTAAGGGCGCCGCCGAAACTGTTCGCGGATTTGTTGAATCAGCCGGCGGCGTTTTCCCACAGGCTGTCACGAAGACGGTCGATGAAATTTCACATCGCGGCGGGACTCCACTCGTCGTTGCCTCCGAGATGACGACACTCGGCGTGATTGAACTGAAGGACGTTGTGAAAGGCGGAATCAAAGAGCGCTTCGTGCACTTACGCAAGATGGGGATCAAGACGGTGATGATTACCGGCGACAATCCGCTTACCGCCGCGGCGATTGCGGCGGAGGCAGGCGTGGACGATTTCATGGCGCAGGCGACCCCGGAGCAAAAACTCAAACGCATCCGTCAGGAACAAGCAGACGGACATCTCGTCGCAATGACCGGCGACGGGACTAACGACGCACCCGCGCTCGCCCAAGCCGATGTCGGTGTTGCGATGAACACCGGCACGCAAGCCGCGCGCGAAGCCGGCAACATGGTCGATCTTGACTCGAACCCGACCAAGCTCATCGACATCGTCGAGATCGGAAAACAGATGCTCATCACGCGCGGTTCGTTGACGACCTTCAGTATCGCGAACGATGTGGCGAAATATTTCGCGATTATTCCCGCCATGCTGATGGCCACATTCCCGGCCATCGCCCCGCTCAACATCATGCACCTCCACAGCCCCACTAGCGCCATTCTTAGCGCCGTCATCTTTAACGCGCTCATTATCATCGCGCTGATTCCGCTGGCGTTGCGCGGCGTGGCTTATAAACCGATGGGCGCGCTCGCCATCTTGCAACGCAACTTGCTCATATACGGCTTTGGCGGGGTCATCGTGCCGTTCTTTGGAATCAAGCTCATCGATCTCATCATCACCGCTCTGAGACTCGTTTAGTTATGAAAGAACTCTTTTCCGAAATTCGTGGCGCCATCCTGGCCACATTGATCATCGCGATCGTTTGCTGCGGACTTTATCCGCTCGTCATCTTCGGAATCTCACAAGCGCTCTTTCGCGACAAAGCCAATGGCAGCTTGATTCTGGATGAAAACGGAACCGTTCGCGGCTCGAAGCTGCTCGGCCAGGGATTCACCGGCGAAAAATATTTTCATCCGCGTCCTTCCACGGCCGGCAATGGTTACGACGCCGCGAACTCCGGTGGCAGTAATCTGGGGCCAACTTCACAAAAGCTGAATGACGCGATCAAAGATCGCATTGCCACGTATCGCAAGGAGAACGGCTTGAGCGACACCGATCCTGTGCCCGCCAATGCCATCACCGCGTCTGGCAGCGGCCTCGATCCCCATATCAGCCCACGCAACGCCGAACTTCAATTGCCACGTGTCGCCAAAGCTCGCGGCTTGAGCGAGGAGAAGCTTCGCGAATTGATCCAGCAAAATACGGACGGTCGCGACATCGGTATTCTCGGAGATCCCGGTGTGAACGTGCTCACCCTGAATCGCGCGCTCGATTCCGTCGCCGCGAAGCCATGAACCCTCGGGACATAATTTCTCCGGCAGCGACACAGCCGGCGAACGATAGCTATCGCACTGGCTCTGGCTTAACGAGAACAACTTACGTGTTCATCTTCGTTCCCGTTTATATCGAGAAGAAATCGGACGCGACGGTGCGACTGCCTACTCACGGCCCGCTCGCGAAGTTACGGTGCCTTTTCTTCAGGCAAGATCGGCACCTTCAGCCGTTCTGGACCTGGTTCATCGACAATCCGCGGCCGCAATTATCGAAATGAAGACCAGACTTCAATCGATCCGCATTTATGTAGTGCTTACTTTGCTCACCGGGATCATTTATCCGCTCGCAATGACCGGAGTCGCGCAACTTCTTTTTCCAAAACGAGGATTTCTCGGCGAGCTGCGCGTGAACGTTCTGCAACTCAACGGGCTTCTCGGCCGACTTCATTAGGCCGAGACTACTTGCTTGACCCCAGTGTCCACCATGACAATACTCGCCGCCTACCGGAGGAGAGCCAATGCTACATCTCGATACTGGGAATACAGCCTTCACGCTTCTGTGCGCGAGTTTGGTGATGTTGATGACGCCTGGGCTGGCATTCTTTTATGGCGGCCTCGTCGGACGAAAGAACGTGCTGGCGATCATGATGCAGAGCTTCGTCTCGATGGGCTGGACTACAGTATTGTGGTGGGCGTTCGGATTTTCGCTTTGCTTTTCCGGCGATCAGAAGAGCGGCACGGACTTTTTTGGAATCATCGGCAACTTGAACTGGGTGGGCCTGCGCGGCATCACGCTCTCCACGCCATCGCCGAACGACACGATTCCGATGCTCGTCTTCTGCGCCTATCAGATGATGTTCGCCATCATCACGCCGGCGCTGATCACTGGCGCATTCACCAACCGAATCACCTTCAAGGCCTACATGCTGTTTCTGACAGCCTGGCTGATTTTGGTCTACTTTCCATTCGTCCACATGGTTTGGGGCGGCGGCATGCTGGCGCAGTGGGGCGTGAAGGATTTTGCCGGCGGAATCGTCGTACACAACATCGCGGGCATAGCCGCGCTCGCGTCCGTTCTCTACGTCGGCAAACGCAAAGTCGCGGATCGCGGTCCGCACAGCATTCCGCTCGTTGCGCTTGGCACTGGCTTGCTCTGGTTCGGTTGGTACGGCTTCAATGCCGGATCCGAGTTTCGCGTCGATGCGACCACCGCAGTGGCGTTTATCAATACCGACATTGCCGCCTCGTTCGCGGCCATCGCATGGATGCTCGTGGACTGGCGCGTCTCGAAGAAACCGAAATTCCTCGGCTTGCTGACCGGAGCAGTGGCGGGCCTGGCTACGATCACGCCCGCAGCGGGCTACGTCTCTCCGGCCACTGCCGTCATCATCGGAAGTGTGGCGGGCGTCGTCTGCTATTATGCATGCGCGCTGAAGAACCGGTTGCGATGGGACGATGCACTCGATGTGTGGGGCGTGCACGGAGTCGGCGGCTTTCTGGGAATTGTTCTGCTCGGCGTGTTTGCTTCGACGGCCTGGAATCCGGCGGCCAACGGCGGCGTGAACGGATTGCTCGCCGGCGACTCAAGCTTCTTCCTGAAGCAGGTCGGCGCCGGACTGTTTTCGTCCGTCTGGGCCCTCGTTTTCACGCTTGGCATGCTGTGGATCATCGACCGCATCACGCCCGTGCGCGTCGAAGATACGTACGAAGAACTCGGCCTCGACGAGGCGATCCACGGCGAGACGGCCTACGTAGAAGGATTGTAATCGCGCGCACGCACGTCGCGCGTCGACGTCCTGCGCTTAAGCTAAGCACTGGACGAACTGCGCTGATCGTTCCTGTTAAACCATGAAACAGCTTTTCATTTTCTCGCTTGTTCTTTGTCTCGCCGCGGCGGCCATAGCCGGCGAAATCGAAACGGCTTCGCCAACGCCGGCACCGCGCTTCACGATTTCCGGATGGATCGACAGCGGGATTACATTCAATCCGGATAGTCCACGTGATAACCAGAACTTCGGCCGACTTTTTGACGACCGTGCGAACGAACCGCTGCTGAATCAGCTCGTAATTAATTTCGAGCGCGCGCTTGCGCCGCAGCCCGGCGAGTTCGATTGGGGCTTCAAGTTGCAATTCATGTACGGAAGCGATGCGCGCTTCATTCATTCGCTTGGTCTGTTCGACCACACGGCGGCTACCTCGATCGTCCAGCCGGATTTGGTCGAAGCGTATCTCAACCTTCACTTTCCCATTATCAGCGAGGGTGGGATCGACTTGAAGCTTGGCAAATTCGTCACCCTGGAAGGAGCAGAAACGATCGATCCGCGCACAAATTTCTTTTACTCGCACACCTACATTTTTGACTTTGGAATTCCGTTCAATCACACGGGTGCGCTAGTGACCTTTCACGCGACCAAATGGCTTGATCTTTACTCCGGAATTACGCGGGGCGTTAATACAAGCCTCGACGACAACAACGACAGCGTCTCCTTTCACGGCGGCATCGGACTCAATCTTCTCGATGGCAAGCTGACAGTTCTTGCGAGCACTTCCATTGGTCCTGAAACACCGAACAACAACCACGATCAGCGTTATCTTAATGACATCACAGTGACGGCAAAGCTAACTGATAAGTTCACGTCGATTACCGATCTCAATTATGCTCTGGACGAAATCATTGATGCCCAGGCCTACGGCATTGCGCAATATTTCACCTATGCGATCAACAGTTGGTTAACTGCTGGAATACGCGGCGAGATCTTCCGGGATGACAAGGGCTTTTACGTGGTTTCGTTTGCCGACAACCATGATCCGATGCGCGCCTTAGAAGGCCAACCGACCATTGATCCGCGCACCGTCGGTGGAGGGAAGACAACCTATGGGGCAATTACAGCCGGCGTAAACATCAAACCGCCGATGCCAAAGCCTCTGGCGGGTCTGGCGATCCGGCCAGAGATTCGATACGACTGCTCGCTTAACGACACGCGGCCGTTCAACAACTCAAGCGATCGCGATCAGTTTGCCGCCGGAATTGATTTTATCGTAACTTTCTAGCCGAACGATTTATACATAATCTTTTTCTCTTCATTGTGACGCCGAGCATGTTTCCGCTGCCGCTCGTTTCTATTTCGATTTTCGAGAAAACTTCTGCCAGTAAGAACGCCAACCATCTAAATCGCGGTTAATCGGCCCGGAGATTCGCGCTCACTTTTTCAAAGCGGTCAGATAGCGTAAGATGCCGACGTATGAGCGAGCTGGAGCGGCCGGATCCGGATGAGATTCTCGCGCGCATGAAGCGCGAAGAAGCGGCGGCTGGGCGCGGCAAGCTAAAGATTTTCTTCGGCATGTCCCCGGGCGTGGGGAAGACCTTCGCCATGTTGCAGGCGGCTCAACAGAAGCTGCAACAAGGTACCGAGGTCGTGATCGGCATCGTCGAAACACACGGGCGCAAAGAAACCGAAGCGCTGACCGAAGGGATGCCGATCATGCCGCGGTCGCAGATTGAGTATCGCGGAACAAAACTCGAGGAGATGGATCTCGACGCGATCCTCACATGGCATCCCGGTCTCGCGGTTGTCGATGAACTCGCGCACACGAATGCGCCTGGCTCGCGCCATCCGAAGCGTTACCAGGATGTGCTCGAACTGCTCGATGCCGGCATCGACGTTTACACCACGCTCAACGTGCAGCACGTCGCCAGCCGCAGTGATACGGTGCGCCAAATCAGCGGCATCACCGTAAGTGAAACCGTCCCAGATACCGTTCTCGATCTTGCCGACGAGATCGTTCTTGTCGATCTAACACCGGAGCAATTGCGCGCACGTCTCGCGGAAGGAAGAGTTTATCTCGGCGAACGCGCGGAGTGGGCGGCGCAAAATTTCTTCCGCGAAAGTAATCTCATCGCATTGCGCGAAATGGCGCTGCGCCTTGTCGCCGAACATGTAGATCGCGATTTGCGCGACATCATGTCCGAGGAAAAAATCGCTGGGCCGTGGAAAAGCGGCGATCGCTTGCTCGTCGCGGTCAGCGCGAGCCCGTATTCGGAAAGGTTGATTCGTTACACGCGCCGGTTGGCGGCATCGATGGAAGCTACGTGGATCGTGGCCAACATCGAGCGCCCGCGCCCGCTTTCGCAAGAAGAGCAGACACGCTTGACTCGTTATCTCGCGCTCGCGCGTCAACTCGGCGCGGAAGTGATTTCCACGCCGGGCACCGATGTCGGCGAAGCGCTCCTCCGCATCGCCCGTCAACACAACGTCACCCAGATTGTCATCGGCAAGCCGCTCGGCTCGCGATGGACAAGCTTTTGGAAACGCGACCCGCTGCGCTGGCTCATGCGCCAGAGCGGGAACATCGACATCCACATGATCCCGGCGGAAGAATCGGCGCGGCCACGCAGTGAATCAATCGAGGAACGCTTGGTACGTGCGCCGTGGCGCGACTTTGGCGCCGCAGTGGTCATCGCCGCGGTGGTAACCGGCTTGTCGTTATCGATCTTCGCCTACACTGGTTACTCGGCCGTAGCATTATTCTATTTACTGGCCGTCGTGCTGGCGGGAATGCGCTTGCGTCGCGTGCCGACTCTGTTTCTGGCCGCGCTAAGTGCGTTGCTCTGGAATTTCCTTTTTGTTCCGCCGCGCTTCACGTTCTACATCAGCCGATTTCAGGATTTCATGATGTTCGGGGCATATTTCATCATTGCGCTCGTCGTCGCACACCTCGCCACGCAATTGCGCGAGCGCGAACAATCAGAACGCCGCGGCGAAGAACGCGCTACCGCACTTTATCGTTTCACCCGCGCGCTCGCCGCCAGCAGCGATCTTGATGAAGCGCTACCGAAAATTTTGTCGTTGATCAAAAACTCTTTTCAAGCCGACGCTGCGGTTTGGTTGTGCGACGAAACCGGCCTTACTTATCATCCCGCCAGCGCTTTCGCGCCTTCGAGCAAAGATGAAAGCGTCGCGGTGTGGGCGTTTCAGAAAAAACAGAGCGCGGGAAAATCGACCGACACGCTTCCTGACGCTGATGCATTATATCTCCCCCTCATCACCGGCGATCGCGCCGAAGGCGTGCTGACCGTGCGCCTCCTAAATCCACCAACAATCGAACAACGCGAATTGCTCGACGCCTTTGCCGCGCAACTCGCGCTTTTCGTGAACAAAGAGCGCGCGTTGGAAGAAGGCCGCGCCGCGCAAGTCGCCCGCCAGTCGCAGAAACTGCAAAAAACGCTTTTCGATTCGGTCTCGCACGAATTAAAAACCCCGCTGGCCGCTATCTCCGCCGCGTTACAACAGCCCCAGCCCGATCGCGCGGAACTCCAACAAGCCGTGCGGCGTCTTACCCGAACCGTCGATCATTTGCTCGATGCAACCCGTTTGGAATCCGGACTTTTGCAACCGGTGCGAGAATGGTGCGAGCCGGGTGAGCTGGTGCGCGAAGCAGTTTCGCTCGCCGGATTAAAGAAACAACCCGCTAAGATCACGATCGCGGAAAACTTGCCCATGATCTTTGTGGACGCGCACCTCATCGAGCAAGCGTTAGGCGCTCTGCTCTCGAACGCCGCGGCTTACGGAACCAGCGATCAACCGATCGAGGTAAGCGCGGCGCGCGACGATTCCATGCTCGTTATTTCTGTGGCCGATCACGGTCCTGGTCTGGCGCCCGGCGAAGAAAATAAAGTATTTGAAAAATTCTATCGCGGCCCGGGCACACCTGCGGGCGGGCTCGGCCTGGGTCTGTCCATCGCGCGGCAACTGGTCGAAGCGCACGGCGGTCAGATCCTTGCGCAGAACCGCGAAAATAATTCGGGTGGCCGTTTTTCCATTCGACTTCCCATCGGCGAACCGATGCGATTGCCCTCCGAAGCGACCGAAACTGTGGCGGCAGGCGTGTCGCCTGCAAAATGAAACCGGTCGCGCTCGTCATCGATGATGAAGTGCAAATTCGCCGGCTTCTGCGAGTCGCGCTCGAAAGCGAAAACTATCAGGTGGATGAAGCCCCGACCGGCCAGCAAGGCTTAGTCGAAATAGCCAATCGCAAACCCGCCATCATTTTGCTCGATCTTGGCCTGCCCGATATGGAGGGCCTCGAAGTTCTGAAACGTCTTCGTGAATGGAGCGAAGCGCCCGTCCTCGTCCTTTCCGTGCGCGACGACGAAGCTGGCAAAGTCGCCGCGCTTGATGCCGGGGCGGAAGATTACGTCACCAAACCGTTTAGCACGCCGGAATTGCTCGCGCGTTTACGGGCCGCGCAACGCAAAACCCGGCCGGAAGAAGAGGTTTCCGTTTTCAAGAGCGGAGACTTAATCGTCGATCTTACCGCGCGCGTCGTAACACGGGCCGGACATGAAGTGAAACTCAGCGCTACCGAGTACGCGCTGCTGCGCTTGTTCGTGCGCCATCCTGGCCGCGTCCTCACCCATCGCCATATCCTTCGCGAAATCTGGGGCCCAAAATCCGAGGAGCATCGGCAATATCTTCGCGTTTACGTCACCCATCTGCGGCAGAAAATTGAACGCGATCCCACTGCTCCCGTGTTGATCAGAACAGAATCAGGAATTGGTTACCGATTCGGACTCGCTTCATCAACTTAACAAACTAGAGCTGACCAGGTTAGCTGTCGGCCTGGGGCCATTAAGTGCTCTCGATGCCACGCATCGTTCACCCGATTCATCCCGCGTTGGCGGGATGAAAACTGGTTGCCCCGTTGGATCGACGACTTGTCGATCTATTAAGCGAAACAAGAACTGCGAATCGCTTCCGATTCGCGCACTTACGCGTCAAGAAATTCTGCATGGTTTCGAGCGTCGCCGCAAACGAGAAAGAACTTGCCAGCCATTCGGGAGGCAATGGAGAGTCAACGCCGAGCGCGATGGCTGATTTGATCCTCACTCAGACCGGTGGTGTTCATCGCCCCCGCAATGTCGATTGGAAGCGAGCGGCCGCGCTTCTCTACGGCGATTGGGGCACGAGCAAAGCCTACGTCATCGGTCTCGCCTTCATCGCGGCGGGTTTTTCATCTTTGCCAATTATTCTGGCGGTCTGCGTGCTCACCGGTCTGGTCGGAATCAATTACGCCGTAATCTGCGCCTACTTTCCCGATGGCGGCGGCGTTTATTCGGCGGCTCGTTCGCAAGGCCGGCTACTCGCCGTGGTTGGCGCGTTGCTTCTCGTCGCTGATCTCACCGTGACGGCCGCGCTAAGCGGCTGGTCAGGTCTGACGTATGTCATTTCCGGCGCAGAAAACATTGTCTGGCTCAAATTTTTGAAGGACAACATCGCGTTCACGACCGTCGGCGTCCTGTTCTTCCTCGGGTTCATTAATTGGTTTGGACCAAAACACTCCGGCAGTTTGGCGATCGCGCTGGCCGTGCCAACTGTGGTCGTGGTTGTGGCATTGATCGCCATCAGCGCGCCGCATTTGACGACACATTTTCTCGAGCCGCGCCACGAGAGTCTGAGCACGCTTTGGGTTCAGTTTGTGGGCGTGATTCTCGCGCTCTCGGGCGTGGAGGCGATCGCAAACCTTACCGGCGTAATCAAACTCGACCCGGGCTCGACTCCCGAGCGGCCAAGTGTCGCGCGCGAATCGGCCAGGGCGATTGCGCCGGTCGCGATCGAGGTTGTGCTCGGCACGGCCCTGCTTGGCTGGGCGATGCTGTCGCTGCCTTCAGTAATGGGAAAGACGCTCGGCCTGACGACTCGAAGCGACATCGCGGCCGCGTTGACGAAGCGACACGAGGACATGCTGCGATTCATCGGCGAGCAATTTGGGACCGCCTCGCTCGGCCCATGGTTTGGCCATGCCTTCGGCTGGGTTGTCGGCATTGTCTTCTTGCTATTGCTACTAAGCGCGGCAAACACCGCGATCGTCGCGTTGATCGGTCTCCTCTATATGATAGCGCGCGATGGCGAAATGCCGCATCAATTCAAACGGCTGAACAGGCACGGCGTGCCTCTGTATCCGCTCCTCATCGCCGTTGGCCTCCCGACTGTCGTACTGCTGACCGCGACCAACTTCGAAGGACTCGCCGGTTTGTACGCGATCGGCGTGGTCGGCGCGATCACAGTCAATCTCGGGTCCTGCGCATCCAATCGCGCGATCGGCTTCACCTGGTACGATCGCGTGCTCTTCGGCGTGACGTTTTGCATCCTTTTTTTTGTTGAACTAACGCTGGCCCGCACGAAACCGGATGCGCTCTTTTT
>DATMPQ010000288.1:0-3056 GCA_035567015.1 Chthoniobacterales bacterium
GAAATTGCGGCGGGTTGTGAAGAGAAAGGCGCCCGCGCCGAGGTTGAGCGCGAAGTAAATGGTACAAAAGACGCGCAAGAAGATGCGCGCCCACAGCGGGATCACGCCATCGGTCATTACGCGTGCGCCGCCGCCGGCATAGCCGGCTTCGAGTGCGGCGGTTGCATCGACAAGGTGCGTGACGTTGATACGCGTGTCGGCATCGACGAAAAACAAGATTTGACCGTGCGCGGCAAGGGCACCGGCGTTGCGAGCGGCGGCGATTTGGCGGCGATTGATCGAAACAATTTGGGCATTAGCCTCTGCAGCAACCTTCGTCGTAGCATCCGTCGATGCGTCGTCGACCACGATGATTTCGTACGCTTGATGCGCGCTTTCCGCCGCCGCCCGAATTGCGGCGATAGTCGATGGAAGCTCCAGCTCTTCGTTATAGGCCGGAACGATAAATGAGATCATGATGAGTCGTTCTTGGGGATAGCAAGAATAGCGCATTGCCTGCCTTGAGCGTAGTTGAACGAGCGTCTCGCATGTGCGGCTCAACAAACGCAAGCCGGAGGGTTACACTACGCTAATTTTGTCTGTAAACGTGGCTCTCTGAGCGACGCGATGCCCGCGAGGTATTGGCCTGCGCGCGCCCCCGCGTTTCGCAGAGCGAAACATCTACAACCTCATCGCGATGTGGGTGGTGGCGGACAGGGCAGTGGCCCCGGATCAGGGACCGAGCCGATAAGCTTCCACAAGCCCGACACCAGTTGTGTTATTCTCTCCGCGAACGATCGCAGTATAGTTTCCGGCAGCCGGTGTATCGATGATTGCTGATTCCCTCGGATCGGTGGGAGCCAGCCCGCTTGCGATGATGGCACTTTTTTGCGGTGAAGTCATCCAATCGTCGTTGTGCGCGATCAGGGTTCCTTGGACGTCGTACAAGTCCAGCGTTGGATCCTGCAATGCGTTCTTGACCCCTTTGGCAGTAAGCGACGGCCCGATGGCGCGGAACAGAACTTCTTCGGGCGCATCGCCACGAACAATCACGCCGCCGATCAAGACATCGTCCCCGGTAGAAACAAAGGCGCGACCCGAGATATTGGCCAGATGCGTGTCGATGGTCGGTTCAAGATCATAAACTTCTACCAAGCCAATGCCGGTGGTGTTGTTCACGCCACGCAGGATGGCAGTATAATTGGTGCCCGCGATCAAAGTCCTGAGAATGGCTGACTCATGGAGATCAGTGGGGGCCAGGCCGCTCGCCATGATAGCAGCTCTCTCCGGTGAATTCATCCAGTTGTCGTTGCTCTCGATCAGCATGCCGTTGATATCGTGCAGCTCGAGGAACGGATCAGCCAGACGGCCGGGAACGGGTACGCCATTCACCTTAAGCGAAGGACCGAGGCCGCGGAGAAGGACGCGCTTGGTACCGGTGAGCGCCGGCGGATCGGTGTGGATAATGAATCCGGCGATTGCTACGTTGTCGCCTGTGCCGATTGACGCTCGCGTGGAAATATTTACCAATTGGCGCTCGGCCGGCACCACGCTGATGCTGCCGAACAAACCATGGTCTTCGACCATCCCTGCTGGTCCCGGGATTCCGGCGGCGAAATACAATGTGTTCGGGTCGCCGCCGCTGCCGCCATTGCCAAAGCGCAACCCCCAAAGTCCTTTGATTGTAATTGGATTGCCGGAACCATCGTTCAATTGCCCGAGAAAGGCACCCGTCGCTGGATCGAAAGCGTTAATCCGGCCATCGCCAAAATTGCCAACCAAGAGATCGCCCCCAAACTCGCCGAATCCGGCCGGCGCGAGCGCCATGCCCCAGGGGGAATTCAGCGTTCCCTGCGAGGCAAAACGGCCGAGCAAGTTGCCGTTCAGGTCGAACTTATTGATAAATCCATGCCTCGGGCCGGGGACGTCATCGTGTCCGGTCGCGTCCTGCAGCGCGTAAGTGACATACAATACGCCGGCAACGGTCGACCCATTATTAATGTTCTGGATATTGAACGGCGCATAACCCATAGGGATTGTTGGATCGCTAAAATTGCCGGCGGAAAGCGTGACCGGCGCATAATTGTGGTCAAAGACGTTGACCGCGTTTGCGTGGAAATTCGTGGCGTAGAGGAAATTCGCTGTCCCGTTGTTACCGATGGCAAGTCCCTTATACACCGCCCCTGAGGCGCTACCTACCTTGATCACGGCGGTCGTCCCCGACGCCCAACCGGAAATGGTGCCGTCTTCCGTTGCGAAAATGAAATGCGCCGGCGATCCAGGAGAGACTTCAAAGTCGCTACTGCCATTAAAAACAATCCCGTCCGGGCTTCCTACCGTGCCGGCCAGTGCAGGCGGCACCGTCACCACCAGAGACTGTGGCGTCCCGCTGCTGTCATGGAGGGTCGAGACACCTGTGTGATTGTCGGCGACCCAGAAAGGCGAGTTCGCGCTCGAGGCGATCCCCCAAGGGTTCACCAGGTGGGAATCAGTATGAGCCGCCATGCCAGGCAAATCCGAGACGAGATTGGTTTGCAGGTAAACCCCTGCCGCCAAGCACGCGGGAGCGATCCAGACCAAGGCCGCGAGCGCAGAGGCGGCTGCGACAAGCGCAATCGTCCGCTGCCAGGAACGCTTGGTCGGCACCCGCGTTTGCGACATTCGAAAATGTCGGTCCTTATTTTCGAGCCACACGTTTGGCAGGGAAACATTGCTCCGAGATTGGCAAGGCAACGCAGATCTGAATGGAAATAAGTTCATATTATGTTTTCGGTGCTGGCGCGAACTCTGGATGGTTGAAAATATCGCTGACGATTCGAACGCAATCTCTCCGGCGCCAGCCGGCATTGAGCGCTGAAACGGTACGCTGGATTAAAATCACAAAATTAGGTTTAGATCGCCAAACTCGTGCCAAAGATAGCGGCGTTCAACTGCCCCTTCGTACGCAGCGCGAATTTGTGCCGCGGGCAAAAAGGCGCTCAACAAATCGAGATGACTCGCTTCCGGCTCATGCAAGCCGGTGAGCAAGCCATCAACGGCTTTCAATCGATGCTCATTGTCGATCCGCAATCGCGTGT
>DATMPQ010000289.1:0-2877 GCA_035567015.1 Chthoniobacterales bacterium
GCCCGGACCTTTAACGCGAACTTCCACTTCCTTGAGCCCGTGGCCCATCGCTTGACGAGAAGCGTCCTGCGCGACGAGTTGAGCCGCGTAGGCAGTGCTTTTGCGCGAGCCTTTGAAGCCCACTTTTCCCGCGCTCGACCAACCGATGACTTTTCCAGTCAGGTCAGTGATCGTGACGATCGTGTTGTTGAAGGTGGAAAGGACGTGCGCAATCCCAGTGTGAACGTTCTTACTTCCCTTTGCCTTGACGATCTTTGGCTTCTCGTCGTCCGAGCCATCGAGAGAGAGATTTTCCCGGGGCGGTTCCGGCGCTTTCACGACAGCCTTCTCGGCTTTGGGAGCTTTCTTCGCCGGTTTGGGTGCAGCTTCCGCGGTGGCTGCGGCAGCCACAGGAGCGGCCGTCTCCGTTTGAGCAGGGGCCTCGGCCTGGGCGGCCGGCGTTTCCTCTACCGCCTCCTTCGCCTTCTTGGCTTTCGGTTCGTCCAATTTCGATTTGGGAGTCTTCTTCGCGTCAGCCATTTTGATTAAACCTTACCAGCTTTTGCGTCCTTATTTCTGATCACGCCGACCGTCTTTCTCGGTCCTTTGCGTGTGCGCGCGTTCGTCGATGTCCGCTGGCCGCGCACCGGCAAGCCGCGGCGATGTCGCAGGCCACGATAACAATTGATCGTTTGCAAGCGCTTTAAGTTGCCCTGAATCTCGCGGCGAAGATCGCCCTCGATCGGGATCTTATTGTTGGTGATAGCGTGAATAATCTCATTCAACTGCTGGGGCGTGAGATTCTTCGCACGCAAATTTGGATCGATGTTAGTTTGCTCGAGAATGCGCCTGGCCGTGCTCAAGCCGATGCCATAGATGTAAGTGAGAGACGCTTCGATGCGTTTTTCGGCTGGAATTTCGACTCCGAGTAATCTTGGCATGGTAGTTTGTTAAATCGTTAAATGAAATCAGCCTTGTCTTTGTTTATGGCGCGGGTTTTTGCAGATCACGCGCACCACGTTTTTGCGCTTCACGATCTTGCAGCTTGCACAAAGTCTTTTTACTGATGGTCGTACTTTCATAATCCACGAGACGAAAAACGCAGAGAAGCCTCCGCGGTGTCACTTTTGGCGAAACGTAATTCGCCCCTTTGACAAATCGTAGGGTGAAATCTCTAGCATAACTTTGTCGCCTGGCAAGATGCGAATGAAGTGCAATCGCATTTTCCCTGAGATGTGGGCGAGGACGCGATGCCCGTTGGGCAGCTCGACCCGAAACATCGTATTCGGCAACAACTCGATGACCTTGCCTTCTACTTCAATTGCGTCTTTGCGCGCCATGTCAGGATTTCCGGCTCATCCTTCGTGATCAAGACCGTATGTTCGAAATGCGCCGAGGGCATCCCGTCCGCCGTGCATACGGTCCAGCCATTTTCCAGCAGCCTTACGTCAGCCGTGCCCAGGTTAATCATCGGCTCGATCGCAAGCGTCATGCCTGCCTTTAATTTGGGACCGCTCCCGCGCTTGCCATAATTTGGAATCTGCGGTTCTTCGTGCATTTTTCGCCCAACTCCGTGCCCAACAAATTCGCGCACGACGGAAAAATTATTTCGCCGGGCTTCATCTTCGACTTCCGCGCAAATATCGCCGAGGCGCCCGCTAGGGCGAGCCACGGCGATCGCGCGTGCGAGCGCGGTTTCGGTGACTCTCATCAAACGTTCAACGCGTTCATCAATTACTCCCACGGCAACAGTTGTAGCGTTGTCCCCCACCCAGCCGTCTTGGATGACGCCGATGTCGAGCTTAACGATATCGCCGTATTGAATACGTCGCTGGCTCCCGATACCGTGGACAACCTCATCGTTCAGAGAGATGCAAATGTTGCCGGGGAAAACGCGGTGCCCAAGCCGGTAACCGAGGAACGCGCTTTTGACGTTCGCTTCTTGCATGAAATCAGCAGCCGCCTCATCCACTTCCTTGGTCGTGATTCCGGGCCGGACGAGTTCGCTCACGCGATCAAGAATTTCCCTCGCGGTACGGCACGCTTGCCGCATCCTCTCCACTTCCTTGGGATTCTTGATCGGGATCATGCGGTCGCTTTGTTCTCGATCAAGCGCGAAATGTCGCTGAAGACCGCTTCGCGATCACGATTCCCGTCGATCCGGCGCAAGATCGACATCTTTTCGTAAAAGTCGGCCAGCGGTTGCGTTTTGCTTGCGAATTCTCCAAGTCGCGTCTGTAAGACACTGAAGTCGTCGTCATTCCGTCGCACCAGCGGCCCATCACAATAAGGACACACCGACCGCTCCGCGAACTTGGCGCTCGTAAGACTCGTGGTAAACCCGCACCCACGGCATTGGAGCCGGCCGGCAATTCGCTCGCGCACAGTTTCTTCCGAAACTTCGAGCCAAATTGCCAAATCAAGCGCCGTGCGAAGCCGGCTCAAGATCGACAATAAACTCTCCGCCTGCGGCAGCGTTCTGGGAAATCCATCAAATACAAACCCATGTCCACCATGCAAACGCAGCCAGTCTTCGATCAATTCAACGATGATCTTGTCCGAGACTAGGCCGCCATGCTGAGTGATTTCAGCAGTCTCCAATCCAAGCGGCGTACCGAGGTCTTTTTCCCGACGCAAGATCGCGCCTGGCGATGTCACCGGGATGCCGAACTGGCGCGTAATCATTTCCGCCTGCGTCCCTTTCCCGGAACCGGGCGCGCCGAGAAGAACTAGTCGCCTTTTCACCTAGCGTCCGTAAAGAAAAATCGCGACCCCGGCGATGACGAGCGCTGCGATGCCGACATAGAGCCACATGAGCGTGCCACGCTCCGCCGCTTCGCCGCGGCTGTAGGAAGCGCGATCAAATGCTCGCCCGCGAATGCGGCCTTTGCGCAAAAA
>DATMPQ010000290.1:0-13155 GCA_035567015.1 Chthoniobacterales bacterium
AACGCCGATTGCATTTTAATCGAAGGCTCGTCCATGGCCGAAGCCCACCCGGTCGGCTTCCGCTGGGTGATGAAAGCAAAGGAGCGCGGCGCGACCATCATTCATGTCGATCCGAGATTTTCGCGAACGAGCGCGCTGGCCGATATCTGGGTGCCGATGCGCGCCGGAGGCGACATTGCGTTCCTCGGGGGAATCATCCGCCACATCATTGAGAATAATCTTTTCTTCCGCGACTACGTCGTCCATTTCACGAATGCCTCCTGCATTTTGCGCGAAGATTTTCGCGACACGGATGAAGGCGCGACTGGATTCTTTTCCGGCTGGAAAGAGGAAGAGCGCACCTACGACAAAACGAGCTGGGCCTACGAAGGGCATCCCGATCTCAGTTTCCCGGAACGCGATCTGACCCTGCAACATCCGCGCTGCGTTTTTCAATCGCTGCGTCGCCATTTTTCTCGCTACACGCCGGAAATGGTGGAGAAGATTTGCGGAATTTCGCCGGCGCTCTTCCACAAGGTAGCGGATGCACTCGTTAGGGCATCCGGTCCGGATAAGACAGCGGCGATTTGTTACGCGCTTGGCTGGACGCAACATTCGAAAGGCGTCCAGATCATTCGGACCGCGGCAATCCTGCAGCTTTTGTTAGGCAATATCGGCCGGCCTGGGGGCGGAATTCTGGCCCTGCGCGGTCATGCCTCAATTCAAGGTTCGACCGACATCCCAACGCTCTACGACGCCTTGCCCGGCTACCTGGTGATGCCACGCGGCGACGGGAGCGAAGAGACATTGCAGGACCACCTTCGACACAACACGAAACCGACGGGCCTGTGGAACGATTACCCGAAGTATTTCATCAGCATCCTCAAAGCTTACTACGGCAAGAACGCGACGGCCGAAAATGATTTCGGCTACAACTGGGTGCCGAAACTGACCGGAAACCACTCCTTCTTCGAATACCTCTACGACATGGCCGACGGAAAAATGGAAGGGATGTTCATGATGGGCCAGAACCCAGCAGTTGCAGCCGCCAACTCGCGGTTTCAGCGAACGTCGCTATCGAAATTAAAATGGCTTGTCGTGCGCGAGATGGTCGAAATCGAAGGCGCTACGTTTTGGTACGACTCGCCCGAGATCGAGCGCGGCGAATTGAAGGCGGAAGACATCGAGACTGAAGTTTTTCTTTTCCCAGCGGCAGGCCACGCGGAAAAGGAAGGCGCGTTCACGCAAACGCAGCGCATGTTGCAGTGGCGCCAAAAAGCGGTCAACCCGCCGGGCGATGCACGTTCCGAAGGATGGTTCATGCATCAGCTCGCTTTACGTTTGATCGCAAAGGCGAAGCAATCAACCGATCCGCTCGACGAACCGTTGCGCGCGCTGAACTGGTGGTATCCGGAAGACGAATTGGGCGATCCGAAAATGGAAGCGGTCCTGGCGGAGATCAACGGTTGGTACACCGAACCGCAACCCAACGCAGAAGGAGTCGTGTTCGGACTCGATCGCGACGGGAACCCGCATCACGGCCCACAGGTTGACGGATTTGGAAAACTGAAAGCCGACGGTTCGACCGCAAGCGGCGGCTGGATTTACTCCGGCGTTCTCGGCCCGGATAAAATCAACAAGGCGAACTCGCGCAATTCGAAGGATTATCTTGGCCACGGCTGGGGCTTCGTCTGGCCGGCCGATCGTCGCATTATATATAATAGAGCGAGCGCGAAACCGACCGGTGAGCCATGGAGCGAGCGCAAGAAATTGGTTTGGTGGGACGAGGCACAAGGCAAATGGGGCGGCATCGACGTCCCCGATTTTCCACCCAACAAGTCGCCAGCGTTTCGGCCAACGGGAAACGAGAGCGGCCTAGATGGCATTCCGGGCGACGCGCCGTTCATTTCGCACGAGGACGGGCTCGGCTGGTTGCATGTGCCGAAAGGTTTGCAGGACGGGCCGATGCCGACGCATTACGAACCGCTCGAGTCGCCGGTGAAGAACGCGCTTTATTCGCGCGACACCAATCCGGCCGTGAATTGGTTCACGCGTCACGAAAATCGTTTCGCGCCCCCGGGCGATCCGCGTTTTCCATTTGTCCTTACGACCTATCGGTTGACCGAACATCACACGGCCGGCGGCATGTCGCGTTTCCTCAGCCATCTCGCCGAGTTACAACCGGAACTCTTTGCCGAAATGTCGCCCGAGCTCGCGACCGAACTGAAGATTAAAAACGGCGATTATATTTCGATCGTGAGTTTACGCGGTGCGATCGAATCGCGGGCACTCGTTAGTCGCCGCATCCGGCCAGTGCAGCTCAACGGCAAAACGGTGCACCAAATCGCGATGCCATTTCACTTCGGCACGTCGGGGCCGGTCAAAGGCAGCGCGACTAACGACCTGGTTCCGATTTCGGGCGAACCGAACGTGACTATCATGGAAGCCAAGGCGCTTGCTTGTAACATCGTACCGGGACGCTTGCCGCGCGGACCTGCGTTCGAAGAGTGGATTAAAAAATATGTGCCGCAGGGGGGTCCGGCGAATTTGCATCCCGAACAACCGCCGCCGGGCGCACCAACCTGCGCAAATGGTGGTCACAGTCAACACGGAAAGACCGACTCACGATGATCGGCGAAGGAATTCAGAGCACGAACCAACGAAAACACTCCTACGTGCAGGATCATGTCGAAGTGGGATTCTTCACCGACCCGAGTGTTTGCATCGGCTGCAAAGCTTGCGAAGTCGCGTGCAAGGAATGGAACCAAGTGCCGGATGACGGATTCACGTGGTCGGGAAATTCTTACGACAACACCGGCCACCTCGGCGCATCGACCTGGCGCCACGTGATGTTTCTGGAACAGGATCGCGCGAAAGGAAATCAGATTACGGGATTGATGGGTCTGCCTAATCCGCAATCCACAATCCAAGATCCGCAATCGGAGGATCCGTTCCGTTGGGTTTTCCTGTCCGACGTCTGCAAACACTGCGAAGAGGCCGGTTGTCTTGAGGCGTGTCCGACTGGATCAATTGTACGCACTGAAGTTGGCTCAGTGCTCGTGCAAAACGATGTCTGCAACGGCTGCGGCTATTGCGTCGTGTCGTGCCCGTTTGGTGTGATCGATCGGCGCCCCGAGCCGCTAGCGGATGCCGGCGGCGCATTCAAGTGCACCTTCTGCTACGATCGACAGAAGAGCGGCCTGGTTCCGGCCTGCGCCAAAGTTTGTCCAACCGAATCAATCGTGTTCGGTCGGCTCGATGATTTGCGTGCGCGTGGAGCGGAGCGCGTGCAGCAATTGCAACAGAGTGGTTACAACGACGCACGACTTTACGATCCGACGGAAACTTCCGTTCGCGGCATTCACGCCTTCTTTTTGATTCTCGGCGAACCGGAAGCTTACGGACTTCCACCAAAGCCGCAGGTTCCAACGATTTACCTGAAGTCCGCATGGACGTCGGCGTTCGCGACCGCGATCGCATCCATCATCGCAACGCTTGTGGCATTCGCATTTTTTTCATGACGACTAATTCGCCATCTGAAAAGCGGCTCGAAGAATTGCACGAGCAGGCCTGGAAGGATGGCGTCGTTCCGGGCAAAGGCGTTGACGTTGCCGGCGGCCCGATTCCGCGCAAACCGGGTTACTATGGCCAGGCCGTCGTCAAACCGCCGGTCTGGACGTGGCAAGTTCCGCTCTACTTTTTCATGGGCGGAATCGCCGGGATGTCAGCGGTGATTGCCCTGGCCGCGGTGGTTTTTCACCATGTCGATCCTTCGCTCGCGACGAATGTCGGAGTTGCGCGTACGGCCATGTGGGTCGCGGCCATCGCTGGAGCCATTCTTTCACCGATTTTGCTGATCATGGATCTCGGTCGACCACACCTCTTCCTCAACATGCTGCGCGTTTTTAAGCATCGATCAGCCATGTCGATGGGCGCCTGGATCCTCAGCGCTTTCGGTGCCTGTGTCGTTCCAGGCTTGATCGCGCTCGAACTGCACGCTGGTCAGATTTTCCCTGGCGCAATCGATCAACTGCTGCGCGTCGCCGCCGGCATCTTCATTTTTGGTTCGGCGATCTTCGGAACTTTGCTCGCCACTTATACGGGCGTGCTGATTGGGGCAACCGCGATTCCGGCGTGGTTTTTGCATCGCACGCTGCTGCCGATCCATTTTGGAACGGCGGGATTGGGATCTGCCGCGGCAGTGTTGGAATTGCTCGGACACCGAATCGCCGCGCTCAACTTCCTCGGCTTTTACGCAGCCGGCGTTGAATCGGCGCTCCTGATCTGGCTCAGTGTCGATAAACACGGCGCTGCCGATCGTGCGATACACGAACATGGCTCGGGCTGGCTTATTCGAATCGGCGAAATTTTGAATGGACCGCTCGCAATCGTTCTCCGGCTGTTCGGCCAAGTTCCACTCGCAGCACTTTCGTTTTTAATTGGCGCGCTGGTCAGCCGCGTTGGCTGGATTGCGGTGGGCAAAGTTTCCGGCTCCGATCCGGAATCTGTTTTCGCCGCGGAACGTTACTAGCGTTCTTCGAGAATGACGCGCTCGATGTGCGAATAGATGTTGAACGACGGCGGTCGAAGAAAACCGACCAAGGTCTGATTGCTCTCTCTCGCAAAATTCATCGCCAGAGTTGAAGGCGCGGAAACTGAGGCAACGATCGGAATTCCGGCGGAGAGCGCCTTTTGCATGATCTCAAAAGAAGCGCGGCCGCTGACGAGAAGAACATGTCGAGCCAACGGCAGGAGACGATCGAGAAACGCGCGGCCGATCGCTTTGTCCACAGCATTATGGCGGCCGATGTCTTCGCGAACGATTTTCGCAGCGCCATCTAAATCAAAGATTCCGGCGGCGTGAATTCCACCGGTGCGAGCGAAGTCGCCTTGCTCTCCTTCCAACAGCTGAGGCAATGAAAGCAAAGTTTCGATGTTGATCCGAACGTTTTGCGCAGAAGCGATCGGAGGAAAGTTTTGCCGAATCGCCGCGATGCTGCTTTTGCCGCAAATTCCGCAGCTGGTTGAGATCGTTCCAAATCGCTTTGCTGAACTCAGTTTCAATTTCACTCCTCCGGCGAGTTCGACGACGATGATGTTTTCGAGATTTGCCGAATCGGCTGGGCGTGAAATTTTCGCGATCTGTTCGGCCTTACGCACAATTCCTTCGGAAACGAGAAACCCAGCGGCGAGCTCTTCATCGCGGCCAGGTGTGCGCATCGTCGCCGCCAGAGTCTTACGGCCAATTCGAATCTCGAGTGGTTCTTCTACCGTTAAATCGTCCGGTTGGTACTCAACTTCGCCATCGCGCTTTCGGCGGATGATTTTCTCCGATCCAATTCCGGGGTCTTTCATGTGAAATGCCTTGGCGGCGATGGTATCATGGCCGTGGTGGAAATCTGCCATCTTTACATTTCGCGAGGGCACAATTTTTTTGGTCATCACGAGCGCGAACCGGATGAGTATCCGACGATTGAGGTCTCGATGATTGAGTGCGTGGCTGGTCATGGCGTGCGGGGCGATCGCTTCTTTGATTACAAAGAAGACTACAAAGGACAGATCACATTCTTTTCGCTCGAAGCTTTTGATGAGCTTTGCGACGCCCTTCAACTTCGGGATTGTTCGCCCGCGTTGGTGCGTCGCAACGTGATGACGCGTGACGTCGATCTAAATGAATTGATCGGCCAGGATTTTGAAGTCCAAGGGGTGCGGTTTCACGGTACGGCGGAATGCCGGCCGTGTTATTGGATGGACCGCGCGATCGCGCCCGGCGCAGAAGAATTTCTCAAGGGTCGGGGCGGTTTGCGCGCCCGGATTTTGACGGATGGTGAATTGCGCTCGACCGCGCAGGTGCCTGAACGAGCGGGATGAAGATCAGCGCGGTGTTGCTCGCCGGCGGCGAATCGCATCGGATGGGCAAAGACAAAGCGAGGATTATTTTTCGCGGAAAACCGCTCTGGCAAATTCAACTCGATCTCCTGCGCAAATTGGAGCTGGCAGAAATTTTCATTTCCGCCCGGACAGATCCGCCGTGGCGACCCTCCGATATGCAATTTGTATGGGACGAACCGCCTTCGCGCGGCCCGCTTAGCGGTTTAACGGCAGCCCTCGCGCAAATTCAAACAGGTCACTTGCTTGCGCTCGCCATCGACATGCCGTTTATGAGCGAAGATTATTTGCGGGCGATTGGCAATGAGATCGAACCCGGCTGCGGTGTGCTTCCGATGATCGGCGATCGGGCCGAACCCTTGGCCGCGATTTATCCAGCTCATGCACATGTCGACCTTGTCGAAGCGCTTTCTGGAATGGAGTTTTCGCTTCAGACGCTAACGAACAAACTCGTCAAAGCCGGCAAGCTACGCGCTCTTAACGTGGCGAAAGAAGAGGAAAGGCTTTTCCGGAATCTCAACGAGCCGACTGACCTCGACTCATCGCAATAATTTTGCGCTCGTTGGTGGTGACCGCGAGGTGCTCTTTCCCCGCTCATTACCTCCGAAGAGGGAGTCGCGACCCCTCCCTTAGAGTCATTGCAAAATCCTACAGAGGCGTCGTAGCAACCGTTGGAAAGCACCGGTACCCTTTTCCAATGGAAACGAGCAGTCCCCTTCTAATAGCGGTGATTGAACAGGCTGGCGTTCCGGCGCTGCGCATCGCATTCACTATCGCCGTGATCACCTTTCTGTTTGGCGGCATTCTCATCTTCCGCAGGCGGCACCAATTCTTCGATCGCGATCCAAACGTCGAAAATGATGTCCCTGTCGTCCGGCATAATCGTATGGAGGAAATCCTACTTGTTTGGAGTGGTCTGCTGCTGGTCCTGATCGCCATCTTGTACCAAGTGTGGCTCGCATGACGTGAACAATTTTTAAGTCGCCAACACAACCTCAGAAGCCTAAGAAGAAATAATTATGAGCGAATTTACTCGTCGAAGTTTCCTCGGAATAACCGCTGCCGCAGCAGGCAGCTTTGCCGCATTGCAAAAAGTGGTGGGTGCGGGCCACCCGAGCGATCCGGGTCCAGCCAACCAGACCCTTGATGGCCAGAACCCGGATTCAGGGTGGCCGCCCGGCACGGACTCGAAGAGCCTGGTCCAAAACTTCAAGTATCCGTTCTCTTTTGCGAACAAGCGTGTCTACGATGGCGGATGGTCGCGCGAGGTGACTGTCCGGGAACTGCCCGTCTCCAAGACCCTGGCGGGCGTAAACATGAGACTCACTGCTGGTGGATTCCGCGAGCTGCATTGGCACACGGCCAGCGAATGGGCCATCATGCTTTACGGGTCAGCACGGCTTACGGCGATCGATTTGGACGGCAAAAGTTTCGTTGCCGACGTAAACAAAAATGATCTTTGGTTCTTTCCGCCAGGAATTCCTCACTCCATTCAAGGTCTCAATCCCGACGGATGCGAGTTCATGCTCGTTTTTGACGACGGTAATTTTTCCGAGTCGGAGACGGTGCTGCTGAGCGACTCGATGGCGCATTTAGGGCTCGACGTGCTGTCAAAAAACTTCGGCGTTGGCGAAAACGCCTTTGCGAATCTGCCCAGGCAAGAGTTATTCATTTTCCAAGCTGATGTACCAGGTTCACTGGAAGCCGACCAAAAAGTAGCGGCTGGGACACGCGGAAGGTCGCCACAGAACCTTGCCTTTCGCACGATGGAAATGCCGCCGACGAAGAAAACGAAAGGTGGCGAGGTGCGCATTGTTGATTCAAGCAATTTCAAAGTCTCAACCACGGCGATGGCACTGGTTACCGTTCATCCCGGCGGGCTAAGAGAATTGCACTGGCATCCAAACGCAGACGAATGGCAGTACTACATTAACGGCAAGGGTCGAATGACCGTGGTGGACACAGGCAATAAGGCTCGCACGATGGACTTTCAAGAGGGAGACGTCGGATACGTCCAGAAGACCTTGCTGCATTACGTCGAGAACACAGGCGACAGCGATCTAGTGTTCCTGGAAATGTTCGGCAAGGTCAATCGTTTTCAGGACCTTTCCTTTTCGGAGTGGCTGGCTCATACTCCGCCGGAAGCGGTCATGGCGCACCTGCACATCGATAAGGCGACCTTCGATGCGCTTCCCAAGGATGGCGGCGTGGTTATGCCACTGTCATAGGAGGACCTCCGAAAAATAAACACCGATAAAGGTTAGAAATCATAAGAAGGAATTTATGCGAACTAATAATCGATGGGTAATCGCAATCGCAGGTGTCTTCTTCCAGATTGCGCTGGGTGCGGTCTATGCCTGGAGCGTTTTCCGTGTTCCGCTTGCGAAGCAATTCGGTTGGAGCATTTCGGAAGTAACGCTGACGTTTACGATCAGCATTTTTGTCCTGGGCATTGCCGCGTTCTTCGGTGGTCTGTGGCTGAACCGCAAAGGACCGCGAATCGTGGCATTGACCGGCGGCGTACTCTATGGCCTGGGAGTTTTTCTCGCCAGCTTCTCGCATAACCTATGGTGGCTATATCTCAGTTACGGCTTTGTCGGCGGAATCGGTCTGGGCTTGGGATACATTGTTCCGGTGGCCGTGCTGGTGAAGTGGTTTCCCGATCGAAGAGGCCTTATTACCGGGATCGCGGTGGGCGGGTTCGGAGCGGGCGCACTCATCACCGCGCCCGTGGCGACGCGACTCATTCAGAGCGTTGGCGTCTTGAACACATTCGCTTACCTGGGCATCGGGTACCTCATTGTTACAGTAATCGCCGGCTCCTTCATGCAGAATCCGCCCGATGGCTGGAAGCCAGAGGGTTGGTCACCGACAGCTACCGAAACGGCGCAACGAGCCGGGCACGACTTCAAACTGGGCGAAGCGCTCAGAACCTGGCAATGGTACGCGCTGTGGCTGCTGCTGTTTCTAAATACATGCGCCGGCATTTCGGTGATATCGCAGGAGGCTCCGATCTTTCAGGAATTAACTAGGGTGACTGCGGTCGTTGCAGGAGGCATGGTAGGCGTGGCCAGCCTTGGTAACGCCGTTGGTCGAGTATTCTGGGCGTGGGTGTCCGACTTAATCACGAGACGGGCAACATTTTTTGTGATGTTCCTCCTCCAGGTTGTACTTTTCTGGTTTCTTCCGAATGTCGCCTCCGCCTCTTGGATGACGATCGTCACATTCGTCGTGTTGATGTGTTATGGCGGCGGGTTCGGCACGATGCCAGCGTTTACCGCTGATTACTTTGGTCCGAAGAATGTCGGTCCGATCTATGGTTTGATGCTGACGGCGTGGGGATTCGCCAGCGCGTTTGGTCCGCTGTTCATCGCGCACATGCGAGAAACGACCGGCTCTTACAGCGGAGCGCTTCGCGTGATCGCGGGAGTGATGGCAGTTTCAACTCTGCTGCCGATTGCAGTGCGGCCACCACGGGCTTCCGTCACGGCTGACGTCGCGCCCCAAAAAAAATTCGCCTAGGGCGGGAAATATTACTCTTAGCGGATCGTCTAGACCGCGGGCGCCGGCGATGACTGGTCTATCTCGAACGAGGGACTAAGGATGACTTCGCAAGTAGGACTCAAAAATCCTGCTCTTGCGCCGTGGCGGTGATGTGATGGCGTGCCATAGGGTGAGGTCATGAAAAGGAAAAGCTTTCAGCGCCGACAAATGTCGTTCCCGGCGCCATTCGTTAGACCCATAGCCAATCATCAACCGAATTTGGCGCGGCCCTTTCCTATGAGCCAACAGCTCGGCATCCGTGCAAAGAAGATTTTTGTCATCAAGGAGTCGAGCCGCCCATTGGGCTCTCGCTCAGGGCAGGCTCTGCCGGCAACAAATGCTGCGCGCAAAAGAATTCAGCATATTCTGATTTTTGATGACCATCCCGACAGTCTCCGCCTGGTTCTTGGACGCCGCGTAAATCCGCGGGCTCATCTTTCCGCGCCGCCACCTGCTAGTTCGTGGGAGGTCATCCTTGTCTCGATAGTGACGGTGGGCGCCTTGGTCGCAATGTTCTGGCCGCTCTTTTTGAGGTTCCTGTCTTGAACGCAAAAACGAACTTGGCGTTATGTGTTGTAGGCGCGGTTACTGACCGCGGAGCCGGCGTCAGCGACGCCGGCTACAAGCCGCCCCGGGGGTCTCACTCGAAAGAGGGAGCTAGCGGCAACTCTTACGTGACACCGCAAAATCCCGCGGACGCGCCCTAGCCGCGAAACGGAAGAGTAACGATCTTTGAGTATGAAAAAGTTTATATTACTAAGTTTAATCGGCATCACATCGATCGCCTTCACTCAACCTGGGTGGGCAGGTGGCCACGGCGGTGGTGGGGGAGGCTTCGGTGGTGGTGGTTTTGGTGGCGGCCGTGGCGGAGGAGGCTTTCATGGTGGTGGTTTTGGTGGCGGTGGTTTCCGGGGCGGCGGCTTTGGTGCGCCGCACATAAGCTATGGGGGAGTGGGCAACCGGGGAGGCGGAGTCAGCTTCGGCATGCCGCGCCCTTCAGGCAGGGTCCCGCACATTGCAACTGGGGCTACGAGTGTCCATTCATTTGGGCCGTCTCGACCGCTTGTGCGGCAAAGTTCTGGCGCACGTCCGACGCGTGGCCTAACGAACATTGGCCGTGACAATCGAACAGGAAACACTTCCGGTCGCCCTACGGCGGCACTTAATCGCCCAAACAATCGCGGCACGAACCCTTCGATCGCGCGTCCATCGCAAACATCCCCACATCGTGGATTGAACGGACGGACGGACCATATCTTCGCCCGTCATGAGGGAAATTGGCACAGCGATTGGGACCGGCGTCATGCACACTTTGACCACGGTCGCTTCTTTGTTTTTGACGACGGGTTCTGGTACGGACTAGATGACGGATTCTACCCGTGGGATTACCTGCCTTATTACGCCGACGACTACTATCCGTACGACTACTATGCGGACGGTCAGCCGAACGATAATACCGAGGCCGCTTATGATGCTGCGCCGGCGGCTGATATGACGGTCCAAGCTGTCCAAACGCGGCTTACCCAACTCGATTATTACAGCGGTCCAGTCGATGGCATTTTCGGTCCGGCGACGCGTGACGCGCTGGCGAAGTATCAAATCGCACAGCATCTAAGCGTAACCGGAAGTCTATCGCCTGACACGCTGCAGTCTTTCGGATTGTCACAAGTAACGAGTCGTTAAGAAGCGCGAAATTGCTCAATGAGAACACGGCACTCGGCATTTTCTGGGAGAGGCATGGAGCAATGGAGGTGGGCGCCCATAGTGGCGTCCACTTCCAGCTCGTTGGCCCCGACACGAGCGCAAGTTGAATCACGAGGCATGTTCGCGGCCTAACGAGGAGAAGAATTTCAACAGGAACGCTAAGGAACGAGCGAAAATGAAACTCAGAAGGATTGATATGAAGACGAAGCAACTCGGTAACTCCGATCTCTCCATAACCCCCGTCGGCTTTGGCGCCTGGGCCATAGGTGGTTCGGGCTGGGAATTTGGTTGGGGCGAGCAGGATGACGAAGCATCTGTCGCCGCGATTCACCGCGCGCTCGAGCTTGGTGTTAATTGGATCGACACCGCCGCTGTTTACGGAATGGGCCACTCCGAGGAAGTGGTCGCGTTTGCGCTGAAAACCTGGCCCGGACCTCGACCATACGTTTTCACTAAATGCGGCCTGCGCTGGGACGAGCAGGGATATGTTCATCGTGACTTAACCGCGGACTCTGTTCGCCGCGAGTGCGAAGACAGTCTGCGCCGGCTGAATGTCGATGTTATCGACCTCTACCAAATCCACTGGCCCACCGAAGACCTGGAGGAAGGCTGGGGGGCGATGGCGCAACTTCAACGACAAGGGAAGGTTCGATGGATCGGCGTGTCCAACTTCAGCGTCGAAGAGGTGCGCCGGGCGCAAGCGATCGCTCCGGTCACTTCTTTGCAGCCTCCGTATTCGTTGGTTCATCGCGACGTCGAGCGAGAGATTCTGCCTTTTTGCCGATCTAACGGGCTTGGCGTGATTGTCTATTCGCCAATGGCCTCCGGCTTGTTGACCGGCGCGATGACCCGCGAACGAGCGGCAAGTCTTCCCGAGAGCGATTGGCGCAGTCGCGACATCGAGTTTCGGGAACCGAAGCTCTCGAAGAATCTCGCGCTCGTTGAGCGCTTGCGAGAAGTCGGCGACCGGGTTCAACGTCCGCCCGGTCAAGTCGCGATCGCCTGGGCGCTGCGAAATCTTGCGGTGACCGGCGCTATCGTCGGTGCGCGCAACGCCAAGCAAGTTGAAGGAAACGTCGACGCGGCCACACTTCGTCTTACGGATAAAGAGATGGCAGAGATCGAAGCAAGAAGCATTCGGGAACCAGAGTTGGTGACCGCAGCCTGAGAAGGAATGGAAATGAAAATTGGATTCATTGGCTTAGGCATCATGGGAAGCCGCATGGCGGCGAACCTGCAAAAACACGGCTTCGACTTGGTCGTGTTCAATCGAACTCGCGCCAAGGCGCAGCCGTTGATCGACGACGGCGCAACATTCGCCGAATCGCCAGCAAAAGTTGCTGAACAAGTAGATGTTTTGTTCACGATGCTGGCTCATCCCGACGCAGTGGAGCAAGCGGCGCTGGGCCGCGACGGCTTTCTAAGTCATCTTAAGCCGAATGCACTTTGGATAGATTGCAGTTCAGTCAATCCGTCGTTCTCCAAGAAAATGGCCGCCGAGACAGCGCGGCGGAAGGTTCATTTTGTCGATGCGCCGGTCACCGGCTCCGCTTCTGTGGCCGCCGAAGCGAAGCTGGTTTTGTGGGTAGGCGCTGATGGCGCTGATTTGGAAAGAGTTCGCCCGCTTCTGCTCTGCATGGGCAACAAAATTGTTCACACCGGAGGAAACGGGATGGGGACCTCCATGAAAATGGTAATCAATCTGTTGTTGGGTAACGCCATGGCATCGTTCGCGGAAGCGATGGCGCTGGGCGAAGGACTTGGACTCTCGCAAAAGATGTTGTTCGATTCACTGCTCGGCACGCCTGCGGTTGCGCCGTTCCTGGCGGGTAAGCGGGACAAGATCGACAATCGCAACTACGAAGCCGAGTTCCCATTGCGCTGGATGCAGAAGGACATGCATCTCGCGACGGTGAGCGCGTACGAAACCGGCGTGGCCATGCCGGTAACGAATGTGACCAAGGAAATTTATCGCCTGGCCATGCGCGATGGACACGACACCGAGGATTTTTCCGCCATTTACGATTACGTCGTTAACAA
>DATMPQ010000291.1:0-4679 GCA_035567015.1 Chthoniobacterales bacterium
TCGCTCGGCGGCCGCGGTTCTACGGTGGCTTCGGCTGAGGTGTGATAAACACCAGGCCCATAACGTTGTTCGACAATCGCCTCCGCGATTCTGTCCGCGAGCAGCTCGCGATATTCGACATCGCGCGCTTCGCCACCTTCATGGCGATTGCTTAAGAAACCGCACTCGACTAACACGGCGGGATAAGCCGCCAGGCGCAGGACACGAAAATTCGCCGTGTGCACGCCGCGATTTGCCGAATTCGGAATCGTCATCAACTTGGCTTGAATCCGATTGGCAAGCTCGCTGGCGTAGGGAGAATGATAATAGGTCTCGAAACCGTGGACGCCGCGCCGGCGTGAATCGTTGAAGTGAATGCTGACAAAGATGCAATTCTTCTGCGAATTTTCGATGGCGACGCGTTCGTCCAACGGAACAAAAACATCCGAGGATCGCGTCATGACCGTCTTTAATTGCGATTCACGCAGTTTGCGATCCAGACGCTTTGCCACATCGAGCGTGGCGACTTTCTCCGCGCCACCGTAGCGACGGTAGGCTCCGTTGTCTTTCCCGCCGTGTCCGGCATCCACCACGACGGTAGTAAAAGTTTTACTGGTATCTAGCTTCGGCGTTGTCGGCACCGTCGTGCAGGCAGCCAAGGAAGCGAGGAGACTGAGAGCAAGAGCACGGCAGATCAGTCGCGGCATTTGATTAATTACTCTAAATGGGCTCTTCTTCCAAAAATTTTTGCCGGAAATGCCAAAACGTTCTCGTCAGAGCCTCGGTGTTTTGCCGCGCGGTTCCGCAAAAAGCGCTTGTTTTTTGTTCGCCCGGAATTAAAGCCCTTTACTCAATTATGCTCACTCGATCTGCTCTTCTCCCATTGCTCCTCGCGTTTAGCATGTCCACCTGCAAGAAGCACGAAAATCTCGCGGCCGGCCCGCAGGCACAGAACCCGACGCCGAGGGCCGTTGCCACAGCCAGCCCAGGCACAAACGCGGCCGCCAACTCGCCCGCGCCCAAGACGACCAAGCCGGTTGTCGATCAAACCGCGCAGGTCATTGTTTTTGGTTATCACCGCTTCGTCAACAACGTCAGACGCCCGGACACCGAGATCACGCCGGCGGCTTTCGAAGAGCAGATGGCAGAGTTAAAGAATCGCGGCATCAGCGTCATCGGCATGCAAGATTTTCTTGCCTGGAGACGCGGCGAGAAAAATATTCCGCCGCGCTGCGCCATCATTACCATCGATGACGGATGGAAATCGCAATATGAAGTCGCCTGGCCCGTTCTGAAGAAATACGGCTATCCATTCACCATGTTTATTTACACCGAAGGAGTGCGCGGGGGTCATTTCGGAGGAGGCGAGGCGATCACGTGGGAACAGCTCGCCGAGATGCGAGATGCCGGGATCGACATCGAGGCGCACTCGGCCACGCATCAGGACTTGCGCAAACCGTACGACAAGGTTGCCCGTAAGAGACTGAGTCTGCCGGAATATGAGCAATGGCTCCAAAACGAGATCGTCGGTTGCAAACAACTGCTCGAACAGAGACTTGGCATCAAGGTGGATTGCTTCGCTGTGCCCTACGGATTTTACAACGAGCACATCAAACAGGTGGCGAAAAATGCAGGATACGAGGCTGTCTTCACCGTTTACGGTCAACCTATCACTTATAACGCTCCGCTTGATTCGTTAGGCCGCTACATGATCGAGGCAAACAAACCAAAGGTGTTTGTTGATGCGGTGAAAATGATCGCCACGTCCGTCGGCGGCGCGGCCGCGGTCGCCGAAGTCGCGACCACGAATCTGGCGACTCAACCGGCGGACGGCGAAACCGTTCGGACTGCTCTGCCGCTCATCCGGGCCAATCTCGGCGCGATGGGACCGGTGGATCCGGGCAGTGTGCAATTGCGCGTTAGTGGATTGGGACTGGTTCCCGCGAGCTTCGATGCAAAAACACAAACCGTTTCATATCAAGTGACCCAAAAATTGCGCGAGAAAACCTGCACGGTAATTTTGAGCGCGAAATCCGGCGGCAAGAAAATTGAGACGCACTGGACCTTCGGGATCGAGGAAGGCACCGCCGGAACATCGACTCCAACACCAACGACCACGCCGAAGAAATAGGGTTGCGCATGCGTCTCGGTGCTGGCGACCGCGTTCTCTTCCAACGCATATTTTCAAGACCAGGCCAGACTGAAGACAAGATTGTTTCGGCGGGACGCCAAAAGTCCGAGCCGGACTGGCTTCAGCACGCGAGACGCGTGCGCTACCCAGAGGGATTGACGCAATTATGTTTTCGCAGCTCAGCGATACACTCCAGGATATTTTCAAGGACCTGCGCGGTCACGGCACGATTAGCGAATCGAACATCGACAATGCGCTGCGGCACGTCCGATTAGCGTTGCTCGAGGCCGATGTCGATTTTCAAGTCGCGAAAAAATTCATTGCCCGCATCAAAGAGAAGGCGCTCGGCGAAGCAGTGCTGCGCAGTGTCACTCCCGGTCAGCAGATCATCAAAATTTTCTACGACGAATTAACCGCGCTTCTCGGCGGCGCCGCCGCGCCACTCAATCTCACTACTCCGGGAAGAATTTTGATCGTTGGACTGAACGGCTCAGGCAAAACCACTTCGTCGGCAAAACTCGCGCGACTACTTAAGAAACAAGGTCACGCACCGGCGCTCATCCCCTGCGATCTGCAAAGACCGGCTGCGATTGAGCAGCTCACGACACTCGGAAAACAAATTGGTGTTCCCGTTTACACGCCAGACCCGAATGAGAAAAATGTCGAGCGCGCTGCAGCTGCGGCCCTCGCATGGCAGGATCGGCAAGGAGCCAACATCGACATCTTCGATACGGCTGGTCGCCAAGAAATTGACGAGCGATTGATCGCGGAACTCAAATCGCTGAAAGATTTGTTGCAACCGCGGGAGATCTTGCTCGTGGTCGATGCCGCGACTGGCCAGCAAGCGGTCAGCGTCGCGACCCATTTCAATGACGCGCTGCAAATTACCGGAATCATTCTGGCAAAACTCGATGGCGACGCGCGCGGCGGCGCCGCCTTATCCATGCGCGAAGTGACGAAATGTCCGATTAAGTTCGCGGGCGTCGGGGAAAAGCTCGATCAATTCGAGTTGTTCGTTCCCGATCGGCTCGCCGGCCGGATTCTAGGAATGGGCGACGTCGTTGGCCTGGTCGAAAAAGCAGCCGAGGCGGTCGATGAAGAAGAAGCCACGCGCCTCGAGCGCAAGCTGCGCAACGCATCATTCGATTTTAATGATTTCCTCGCCCAATTCAAAATGATGCGCAAAATGGGGCCGCTCGAGAATATTCTTGGCATGTTGCCCGGCATGAGTAATGTGCAAGGTCTCTCTGTTGACGAGAAGCAGCTTAAGCGCACCGAGGCCATCGTGCTTTCGATGACCAGCGATGAGCGTGCGCGGCCCGACATTTTAAATGCCAGGCGGCGTCAGCGCATTGCGCGTGGCAGCGGCAACACCGTGACAGAGGTAAACAATTTGCTCCGGCGCTTTGATCAAATGCGCAAGATGATGAAGAGCGCGGGCAAGATGAAGAAGAAGTTGAAAGAGTTACAAAAGTTACATCGTTAAAATCCATCACTTGGTGTAACGTTTGACTTTGTAACCCTTTTAACCTTTGTAACTTTCTTAATCATGGCAGTTTCGATCAGATTACGCAGGGAGGGCGCATTGAATCGCCCATATTACAAAGTGGTGGTGGCGGACAGTCGCAGCCCACGCGACGGAAAATTCATCGAGATCATCGGCACCTACGACCCGAAGAAACCCGGCCACAATAGCATGCTGAAAATCGATCGCGCGGAATATTGGATCGCGCGCGGCGCTCAACCGTCAGACACGGTTCGCAGCTTGATCAAGAAAAACAAAAAACAGGCGGCCAGCGCCGCGCCAACGACGGCGGAAACATCGACGACGGCACCGGAGGCATCCGGTCTGTAGCGGCGGTCTATGACCGTCGCAAGATTGAAAGATCAGATTTTAAGATCGACATGAGGGAATTTCTCGAGTTTGTCATCCGCCAGCTCGTCGAGTTCCCGGACGAGATGATGCTCTCGGAAATTCCGAGCGGCAAGATGACGATCTTTAAAGTGCAACTGCGCCAGAGCGACGTTGGCCGAGTCATCGGTCGCAACGGCCAGACCATTCACGCAATTCGCGCGCTTCTTGCCAGCTCGGCTGCGCGCCACGGCCAGCGCGCCACCCTCGAGATCGTGGAATAGCTGTAGCCGACTCTGCCCAACAAGGTTGGTGGGCGGATCGGCCGCTCGGCGGGCGATGTTAAAAATAATGCGGCTTGGCCAATTTTGGCATCGAGCAAGGACTGCTCGATCCATCTGATTGATTCGTTAAACATTGAGCGTTGGACGTTGAGCATTGGACATTGAACGTTCTCCTCTCGTGAAAATCGACATCCTAACTTTGTTTCCAGAAATCTGCCGCGCGCCGCTGAGCGAGAGCATGATGAAGCGAGCGCAGGAAAATGAAATGGTCGATCTGCACATTCACAATTTGCGTGATTGGACAACCGACAAACATCACATCGTCGATGATGCTCCATTCGGTGGAGGGCAGGGGATGGTGATGAAACCGGAACCGATTTTTGCTGCGGTGGAGGAATTGCGTGATCCTGCCAAGAAAACGTCCAACGTCCAA
>DATMPQ010000292.1:0-3447 GCA_035567015.1 Chthoniobacterales bacterium
CGTGATTGGACAACCGACAAACATCACATCGTCGATGATGCTCCATTCGGTGGAGGGCAGGGGATGGTGATGAAACCGGAACCGATTTTTGCTGCGGTGGAGGAATTGCGTGATCCTGCCAAGAAAACGTCCAACGTCCAACGTCCAACGTCCAATTAGCGAGATCCAAGGTCATTTTGATGTCTCCGGCTGGGCGTCGCTTCGATCAGCGGATGGCGACCGAACTTTCACGCGAACCGCATTTGATCATCATCTGCGGCCATTATGAAGGGATCGATCATCGTGTGATTGAGCACCTCGTGGACACGGAAATTTCTATCGGTGACTACGTACTGACGAATGGTGCGATCGCCGCAGTCGTACTCGTGGATGCAGTGGTACGCTTGTTGCCCGGCGTGCTTGGTCATGAACAATCCGCGGCGGACGATAGTTTCAGCGCCGGTTTGCTTGAAGCCCCGCAGTACACGCGCCCGGCGGAATTTCGCAGTTGGAAAGTTCCAGACGTTTTGCTTTCCGGAAATCACGCCGAGATCGCGGCGTGGCGAAAGGAGAAAGCTTTGCGACGCACGCGCGAGAATCGCCCGGATTTGCTGCGCGAATAAATCCCGGCAGCGGTCGCCGCGGCGACCTGGTTTCGGCGTCTCGCCGAAACGAACTTCCCGGTGGACCGGTCGTGCAGCGCGGATGCTGCTCAAGGGAAAGTTCGCGATTGCGAGACGCAATCGCGCGCTAACCGTGCACTTTACCCAAGACTACACAGGCATTGATTCCGCCGAAGCCAAATGAGTTGCTCATTACATAATTCAATTCGGCGGAGCGGCCATGGTTGGGAACAACGTCGAGGTCGCATGCCGGGTCGGGATTTCGGTAGTTGATCGTCGGCGGAACCCATTGTCGATCCAGCGCGAGCGCAGAGATCGTCGCTTCAATGGCGCCGGTCGCACCGAGCGGATGGGCGGTGTAACCTTTTGTTCCGCTCACCGGAATTTTTCGCGCATGTTCGCCAAAAACCTCCTTGATCGACATCGTCTCGGTGCTGTCGTTGAGCTGAGTCGAGCTGGCATGTGCGTTAATGTAGTCGATTTGCTCGGGCGCAAGTTGCGCGTCGGTTAGCGCATGTCGCATCGCGCGAATACACGAGTCACCATCCGGCAATGGCGCCGTCATGTGAAAAGCGTCGTTATTCAAACTGTAACCGAGCACTTCCGCGTAAATTTTCGCTCCGCGGGCTCGAGCGTGTTCGAGCTCTTCCACGATGAGCGATGCCGCGCCCTCGCCCATGACAAAGCCATCGCGCGATCGGTCAAACGGGCGAGAAGCAAAGCTTGGATCCTCGCATCGGCTCATCGTTTTAATAATATCGAACGCTCCGATAGTTAACGCGCTCAGCGGCGCTTCCGCGCCGCCGGCAACAATCACATCGGTAAAATCGTCGCGGATGTAACGGAGCGCTTCACCCAGGGAAACGGTCCCGCTGGCGCAACTGTTCGAGTTCGTCGTCCCGACGCCGCGAAAGCCAAATTCAATCGCGATGTTCGAATGGGCAGAGCCGCCGAAGACCTGGATCGCCAGCATCGGATTCACTCCGCGCACGCCCTTTTTCAGATAACGAACATGTTGGTCTTCGGCTTTGCAGACGCCCCCGAGTGCGGTGCCGAAACTTACGCCGAACCGACGCTGCGGCTCTTCGCGAGAATAGTTGATCCCGGCGTCATCGAGGGCGAGTTGCGCCGAAGCTACGGCAAACTGCGCATAACGATCGAGGCGCTTCAATCTTCGTGGCGAAAAATGTTGCTCCGGATTCCAATCGCTAATCTCGCCGGCGCACCTAACCTGGAAAGGCCTGGGGTCGAAGCCCGAAATCCGGCTGATCCCGCTTTTCTCCGCGAGAATGCCATTCCAAAAACCATCGACCCCTTTGCCAATGCAAGTGATCGGACCGAGTCCGGTGATGACCGCGCGTCTTCGCCTCATGCAGCGACCTTGTTCGCACTTGCTTCCACGTATGCCTTCATACAGCGCAAAGTCTTATTGGCAATGTTGTGAATAAAAAAATCGCCAATTAATAAATCGACAATCGGCGCAACCACCGCAATGCGAAAGCGAAGCTCATGTGAAATTTTCACGAGCACACCGGTTGGACTATCCTCAAATGTCCAGAGGACACGCATGCCTTTGGTCCAGGCTTTCAAATGATGAAAACGGACTTCGCATTTTTCACGATCGATGATCTGTTCCGACGTCCACGAGATCGGAATTCCCGAGCGCGTCGCCGCCATCACGACGACGTTACGATTCGGACTGCGCTCGAGATAATGAATGTAACGGTAGTGCGGTAAAATTTTCGGCCACAATTCCAGGTTCGCTGCCGTCTCGAAAACCTTCATCTTCGGCGCATGCATGACGAGGGAATTGATTTTGTGCATTCTAGTCGCGGTTGATGATGAGATTCAAACTGCGCAATTCATCATCGTTACGCGGCTTTTACGAAACACAGAAAACAGATTAGGTGAAAGAAGAAATCGTCGTGCTGAAGACGAAGAAATCTATTTGCGACACCGGATATCGAAGTGCGGCGATTGGAGCCTGCGGGCAAGGAGACAAATGAACCCTAGGCGCGAACGGTCGCTACCTCAGTGCGACCGTTCGCGACCTTTGCCGTTATTTGGTATCTAGCCGACCTTGCAGTTACATGGCTCAACCACGACCGTGCCTCGCGTGGTCGGCTGCTTGTGCCAGTTGGTGCAGAAGGGTAAAAAACGCCGGCGACTGGCCGATGAAAAGCCCCATGTCCGTTAGGAACGTAACAACACCCATGGCAATGCCCTCCGTTTCAGTCGGTCGAATGATCGAGCAAATCGGGAGGCTTGGATCCAAGAACGGGCACGGCTCTGGCATGATCAGGTTCGTTTGGAAGAGCTCGCCGCCAAATGGCGGAGAATTCAGATCCGGGAATGTCACCGATACGCCTGTCACCGGATCAACGGCAGTCAAGGGTGGTGCATTGCCCGCCTTATCCGACCATGTTTGAAAATGCATGGTCTCGGTGGGACCAATGCTGATCAGGATTCGTAGGACTTCCTCATGGGTCGCCCTCAATGCCTGCGCGGGATAAAGGCTCGTGCCACCTTGTTCAATGGTTGGAAAGTGGAAACCTGCTGTGTTCGCGATCGCCTGTAGGAAATTGGGATCAGTTGTGTCAGCATCGGTTCTGGGAATTGCCGTGTGCTGGTTGACATTTAACGTTGGGACAGCCTGCGGAAAGGTGTGGTTCGGATCAAGATCCGGGTTATGGCTGTCATCGCGGTAGCGGGTCCACCAACTGGTGTCCACCGTGAGCTGCGTCAGGTTAGTGAGCCGTCTCCCGATCAAGTTTTGGTTGACTCCCGTCGCGGTGCTGCCCATCAGAGTGCGAAATGGATCGAGATTCACAGGAGCCGCTCCCTT
>DATMPQ010000293.1:0-6428 GCA_035567015.1 Chthoniobacterales bacterium
ATGATGCGGGTGAAGGCACAGATGGCGGGCAAAAATTCCCGCCTGATCGGGCCGAATTGTCCCGGCATCATCACTCCGGGCGCGTGCAAGATCGGCATTATGCCGGGTTACATTCATAAACCGGGAAACGTGGGCGTGATCTCGCGCTCAGGCACGCTCACGTACGAGGCGGTGTGGCAATTGACGTCGCGCGGTCATGGCCAATCGACCTGCATCGGCATCGGCGGCGACCCGATCGGCGGTTTGTCGCACCTCGACGCAGTCAAACTTTTCAATGAAGATAGATACACAGAAGCGATGATCCTGATCGGCGAGATCGGCGGATCTGCTGAAGAAGAAGCCGCAGCGTGGATTAAAAGCAATTGCAAGAAACCTGTCGCCGCTTTCATCGCCGGAATGACTGCGCCGCCAGGCCGTCGCATGGGTCATGCGGGCGCGATTGTGTCCGGCGGAAAGGGAACCGCCGCAGGAAAAATCTCAGCGCTCAAAGCCGCGGGAATTGCGGTTGCGGACACACCGGCGACAATGGCGGATACGTTAATTAAAAGAATGAAGGGCACGGAATGACTTCCCGCGGACTTGAGGGCGTCGTCGCGAACACCACGCGGTTGAGCGACGTCATTGGCGACAAAGGCCAACTCATTTACTGCGGCTACGATATCAACGAGCTGGCCGGGAAAGTCAGTTACGAGGAAGTTGTTTATCTTCTTTGGAACAACAAGCTGCCGAATCGCAAAGAACTCGAGGGCTTTGTGAATCAACTGCGTAGTCAGCGAAATTTGCCCGAGGGCGTTGTCGATTTTATCAAGGCCGCGCCGAAGAATGCTGCGCCCATGGATGTGATTCGCACCGGCGTATCGATGCTCGGCCTTTACGATCCAAACATCCGCAAGGAAGCGACGGTCGAGATGGGCAAGCAACGCGCCCGCAGCATTACGGCAAAGATCGGCGTGATCGCGGCGTATTTTCATCGGGCGCGAAACAGTCAGCCGCTGCCACCGGTGCGCGAAGATTTAAGTGAGGCGGCGCATTTTCTTTACTTAATGACCGGTGAACCGCCGAGCAAAGAAGCGGCCGACACGCTGGATGTGGCCTTTGTCTTGCACGCCGATCACGGGACGAATGCGTCCACCTTTAGCGCCCGCGTCACGATCTCCACCCTGAGCGACATGTATTCCGCGATCACATCGGCGATCGGAACGTTGAAGGGTCCATTACATGGTGGTGCGAACGAAGAGGTCATTCACATGCTCAAGGAGATCGGAAGTGAAGACAAAGTGGACGCGTACATCGACAAGCAACTCGCGCAGAAAAAGAAAATCATGGGCATCGGGCATCGCGTTTATAAAACACTCGACCCGCGGGCGCCGCATCTGCGCGCCATGGCGATAAAGCTGAGCGAAAAGATCGGCGAGCCGAAGTGGATTCGGATGAGCGGACGGATCGCCGAGTTGATGAAGCAGAAAAAGAACTTAAACGCGAACGTGGACTTTTATTCCGCAACCGTTTACTACTCGTTAGGCATTCCGACCGATCTTTTCACGCCAGTTTTTGCGATTGCACGAACCGCCGGCTGGACTGCGCACGTGCTCGAGCAGCTCGAAGACAATCGACTTTATCGCCCGCTGAGCGAATACGTGGGCGAACCGGTCGGTAAAAAGGTCGTGCCGATCGACGAGCGACCCTAATTTCGCCGGCGTGCCAAGTTGCTCGAAGTAACACATCGATGAAGCGCATTCTTCTCATCGGCCTGGGCCGTTGGGGCGCGAATCAATCCATCGCCGGAAGTATCATCATGTGTCTTTATTTCATCTTCCGGTGAGACCCGGTTGGAATTCTTGCCTATCTGCCGAATTCGTTTATCTACATTCGCAATCTGGCCCTGATTCGCCGCCGCAAGTTCGCGCTCACCGCGGCCGTGCCGTCACAGCGACCGCGAGAATTGAGTTAGAGAAAAGTAACTCACGGCTGCGTTTGCGTCCCGGTCGCTGCGCCGCCTGAATCGAGATCTCCCGTCGGCAAATGCGCCGCTTTCCAATCCATCGCCATGCGAATCCGCGCCCGGCCACTTGGATGGTCGAAGAAAATAAATTCCTCGAGCGGCCCCGGATTGAGCTTGCGATAAACGCCGAGTTTGAGCGCAACTTTCGCCATGCCGTCGGCTTCGCGCGCGGTGTTGATTCCGAAAGCGTCCGCCTCGCGTTCCGTCGCCCGTGTCACCGTGTTATTCAAAGGGGTCAGAACAAAAGAGAACGCACTCAAGATAAGCGCAAGCAGGGGTAAGCCCGCGGGATCGGCGATGCCGCGAACTCCCCACCGATCTCCCCAGCGTCGGACCGCACTTTCGAAAAGCGCACGCGTGAGAGCAAATCCGACCAGGAAAAAAATACCGAAGTAGAGCGTCAACGTGATGCCGTGGTTGAGAACGTAATGGCCCATTTCGTGCGCCATCACCGCGCGTATTTCCGGAAGCGTGCATTGCTTGAGAAGATTATCGTTCAGCGCAATTCGCGTTGTCCCGAGAAATCCGGCGACGTTCGCGCTTATCCTTGTTGTCTGTCGTGACGCATCGACTTGGAAAACTTGCGTCACCGGAATTTCATTCGCACGTGCCATCGCGAGAATCGGGTCCCGGATCGCCGGGTCCTCGATCGGTTTGTAAGTGTTAAAAAGCGGTTCGATGTAAAGCGGCGCAATAAAATTGCCGATCAATGAAAAAATTACGGCTACGATTGTGCCCCAAATCCACCATGCTCGCGGCAGGCGCCGGAAGACCGCGTAAAGGGCGATGAGCAGAATCGCGCCTGCCACCAGCGTCACGCCGAGGCCGATCAACTCTTCGCGAAACCACTGCCCGAAGTTTTGTGTGGCCATACCGTATTGGTGTTCGCGAAAAAAGTGTTCGTAGGCGTTGAGCGGAGAGGTGAGAATCCAAGCGAGTATGAAATAAGGAATGGCATAGAAGACAACCTGCACGGCCTTGAAGCCTGTCGCGCGCTCCGCGAACTCGCGCAGCCGCGCCGAGATGCGCGATTGTAGAAGAAAGATCGAGATGGCCACGATGACCAGGAAGTTCCAAAGAATCAGCCAATAACCGCCTTCGAAATAAGCGTCTGACTTTGCCCGTTTATCGGAGGGAACGGTGGCCAGCCATGCTTGTGTCGCCGCGGCCGGATCGAACGATTTTGCCTTCTCGACTGAAGCCGGGACCGAGGAGGTTGGCGCCGGAGTTTCCAGCGCACGGGCTGCGCCTGGCATTGCGAAGATGAGGCAAGCCGCCAACCTCGATAATATCAATCGGTTGATCATGCGGCATTAAATAAAGAAATCATCGCGAGAATAAAAGCGTCGCGTGCGGATCGACGAAACGTTCGAGGCTTCCCGCGCGTCGCTAGTTTCCAAAATCATGAAGCACAGAATCTGGATCGACGATCCTTGGCGCACGCTCAATTTCTTTCGCACGCGAATCGCTTCCAATGAAGTGAGCCGATCGCCGGAGCCCAGCGCAAAGCGCCGGCGTTTCCACTATCGACATCCACCACAACGAAGCCGCTGTGAGATTGAGCGGGGATCGACGGCGCGTCATTACGCTGGACGAACAAGGTCGCTCAGCACAAACTCGATTCATGAAAATGCTTGCGTTGTTCGTTTGCGCATCTTTGGTGGGAGGGAGCGCAGGTCTGCACAAGGCGGAAGCCGAAACTGCGGATGTTGCTCGTTACGGACCTTATCCTGCGAATTACAAAGAAATCGTGACCAAATGGCTAGAAACCCAGCTTGTCGATTCGGGCAGCGCGCGCATTGAATGGAATGGCGACCCAAGACCGGCAGACTTGGGGACGAAGGGCGAGCATCTCTACGGTTATCTGGTCAAGTTCACAGTCAACGCCCGCAATCGCTTCGGGACCTACACCGGCAAGCAGGCGCATGGCGCGTTGATTCGTAACGGCGAAGTGATCAAAGGCGTAGGCTTTGGCTATTAAATGAAAAACTCAGAACTTGATCGTCGATCTAACACGTCGGGCCAGGGACTCGTCGTTGTGATTATTTTGCTCGCGATAATCGCTGGCGGGGTCTGGTGGCTCTTCAATAACAAACAGACAATGGACCGTGAGATGCGGACCTTCGGCCGGGAAATGATTCAGCGGCTCACTGTAAATCGTGACGGCGCGTTTTTCGCCGACCATCTGAGCCCGCAAGCCAGGCTGGACAATCCGCCGTCGCAACAACAATACATCATATCGAAGTTGCAGGAACTGGGCGTCCCCGCACAACCAATTAAGATCGATGAGAATATCACATGGGAGTCGCATTTTTTCGAACCCAAAGGTTTCTTTACCGCCCATCTGATTTATCCCGCGCAGACTGCGACACTCCAAATTGCCGTTTCCCATCCAGTGAGCAAATGGCAGCTGGATAACATCACCATGACCTGGAACCAACCGCGGTAGCGGTCAAGGAGCGGCGGTCTCCAGTCCGCCGTCTTAAAGAAACGCGGCTTGCCGCCCGATTCGGCGGACTAGAGACCGCCGCTCCTTGAGAACAGAAGCAAGCGCTCGAGTGAATCAACACAAATCTGCGACCAGGTCTCAAGCAATTCGCGACGTTTGAGCAACTCGTCTTTGCCGACAAACGCCAATTTGGTGATCATCCTTTCGCGCTTCTCCACTTTCGACTCGGCCAGTTTGAAGATATGAACGATGCCGAGATGAACTCGCCCCACTTCAGTCGTGTCGTCGTTTAACAACGCCGCTACGCGATTTTGAAACTTCGCAAGCAAATGGATTTCTTCGTGAACCTCACGCTCAACCACTCGGTTATAGTGTTCCTCGTCAAGATTAAACAGACCTGCATCGGCGTCGTTCAAATGCCCGCCGATTCCGATCGATCCTTTCGCCACCAGGCGCTGCTCACCCGCTTCTTTTCCCCGCACGTAATACAAAACCTTGTTCTCAAAGACCAGCAACGCGTAGGGAATGATTTGTTTGTGCGTTGGGTCCTGCTCCGCCTGAGCGCGCGGCAGGAAAAAATTGTTCCCGCGCGAAAGAATCGCGTTCAAATATTTTTCTGGCTCGAAGTTTAGTCCGTGAAAACTTCCCAGCTGGTCCAACAAACTGCGTTTGATGACCAGGATGTTTTCTTCGGGTGGGTTCATAAAAATTCAAGGAAATGTCAGAACGAATATGTCACCCCGATCTGCGGCCCAATGAGATTCAGGCTCGGGTTCGGATCGGTCTGGCCACCGTTTGAGAGATGTTGATAAAGAACGCCGACGTCGATCTTCCAACTTTCGTTCACGCTGTAGGAAACGCCGGCCGCAGTTAAAATGTTGAACGTAAAATCCTGTCCTTGTCCGCCGGGAATGTTTGGGTGGCTGTCGATCCAACCCAAACCTAGTCCGCCGGAAATGTACGGATTCAGGCGCCTGCCGGGTTGAACGAAGTTGTAACGCCCGCCGAAGTTAAGTCCGAAATAATGATTCTCGATGCCGCGAAAAATCGGTTCCGCGATTGCGCTGACGTAAAACTGCTGATAACCGCGGATCCAGCTCTCACTTTTCACCACTCCCCAACGAACGCGTCCCGTCACAAAGAGAGCGCCGATTTCATAATTGCGCGGTGGATTTATGACACCGAACAAATAGCCGGATTGGAACGCGAGTTCGAACCGTTGCGGGTTGAATTCATCAGCCGGCGCCTCGCCGCTCGGTACTGGCAAGCCCGTGAACGCTTGCGGGCATGCGCAGAGAAGCGCGAAAGCAGAAAAGGCGAGGAGCATTTTCATTCGAGAATCTCTAGCGGCGATGTACGACCGTCGCAAACTTTCTCCTGAGAGAACGGCGACGGTCACAGACTGCCGCCACAGAATTCTGCAAGATCGACAGGCAGCGCACTTGTCCACTCGTGTTCGTTCCCAATCGCCAGTTTCGACGAATGCAACGCCTGTCGCGGCAAAAGCAATCGCCGCTCGAGTTCAGGCGTCCAACCGGTTTCGATAAACTGAAGATAAAGTTCCTCGTTCGGTCCATAAATTTTGTCGCCCACGATCGGATGACCGAGCGAACTAAGATGCACGCGGATCTGATGAGTTCGTCCAGTCCGTGGAATCGCCCGAATCAAACTGAATTTGTCGCCTGACGATGTCGATCTTGTGAATCGTTGCTCGGCACGAAACTCAGTTTGCGACGCAGCGCCGGCGGGATGAATCATCTGCCTCAGCCAAATCGCCGAGGGTCGATGTTTCCCTTGTCGATCCAACGGCGCATCGACAATTTTCGTTGTCCATTCCGGCCAGCCCCAAACGAGCGCGAGATATTCTTTCTTCAATTGTTGCTGTTGCATGAGTATTCCGAACCGGCGCGCGACCGCTGCTGTTTTCGCCACAAGAACCAAGCCGCTCGTCTCGCGATCAAGGCGGTTCACAATCGA
>DATMPQ010000294.1:0-7566 GCA_035567015.1 Chthoniobacterales bacterium
AGCATCTCCAGCAGTTCCACGCAGCGATTGCTGTAGCCCCACTCGTTGTCGTACCAGCCGACGACTTTCACGAAACGGTTGCCGAGCATCAGCGTCAGTTTGCTGTCGAAAATGCACGAGTGCGGGTTGCCCACAATGTCCCGCGAAACGAGCGGCTCATCGCTGTATTCGAGCACCCCTTTGTAGCTCTTGTCGCTCGCGGCATCTTTGAACGCGGCATTGATCGCATCAACCGTCGCGTCCTTTGAAAGAACAGCGGTGAAATCGGTCACGGAACCGTCCGGCGTCGGCACACGAAACGCGCCGCCATTTAATTTGCCCTTCAATTCCGGAATCACTTCGCCGATCGCTTTGGCCGCGCCCGTGCTCGATGGAATGATGCTGATCGCGGCCGCACGCGCGCGTCGCAAATCTTCATGGGGAAAATCGAGGATGCGCTGGTCGTTGGTGTAACTGTGAATCGTGCTCATGAAACCGTGCTCGACCCCGAATTTGTCGCGCAAAACCTTGGCCAATGGCGCGAGACAATTGGTCGTGCAGCTGGCGTTCGAAACAATGGTGTGCTTCGCCGGATCGTAAATACTATCGTTGATGCCGATGCAAAGCGTCGCATCCGGATTCTTCGCCGGCGCGCTGATTAAGACGCGCTTTGCTCCGGCCTTACTAATGTGCAGCTCAGCTTTGTCGCGGTTGGTAAAAAATCCGGTCGATTCCAGGACAACATCGACGTTGAGACTTTTCCACGGAAGATTTCCCGGGTCACGCTCCTTCAAAATCTTAATCTTGTGGCCGCGCACGACGATGTTTTCCTCGTCGTGACCGATTTCACCGTTGAACTTGCCATGGACCGAGTCCCATTTGAGGAGGTGGGCAAGCGTTTTCGTGTCGGTCAGATCGTTAATCGCGCGAACGCGCTCGACTTGTTTCTGCGTCATCGCGCGTAAGACGTTGCGCCCGATGCGCCCGAAGCCGTTGATTGCGTAATTTGCCATAGGAGTGTGGAAGGGGTTGAAGAGTTAAAGCGTTAAACCGAAAACGCTCGACGCTTAACGTTCAACATTCAACGTCCAACTCTGTCTGAATCTAAACCAGTCAGCGCTGAATGTTGGACATTTTTTAAATGAAAGATCTCGCTCAAGCTCTCGGCGTCGTCTTATCGATCTCATGCATGCACTCCGCAGGCGCGGCACAACAACATTCTGCTCAAACGAAACGCATCCTCGTGCTGGGAGACAGCTTGTCCGAAGGATTTGGACTCAAATCCAGCCAGGCTTATCCCGCTCTGCTTGCCGAGAAACTTCGCGCCGCCGGTTTCAATTTCGAAATCACCAACGCCAGCGCCAGTGGCGGCACCACCGACGGTGGACTGATTCGTTTACCGGCACATCTCAAACGCAAGATCGACATCTTTATTCTTGAGCTTGGAATCAACGACGCCTTTCGCGGCGTACCGATCAATGAAATCGAACGCAACCTCCAGGCGATCATCGACAAGGTGAAGGCGCGCAATCCCAAGGTCCGCATCGTGATCGCCGGAATGCAGCTCCCGAACTACACTGCCGATAATTACGTTTTCACCTTCGGCAAAATGTTCAGTGAGCTTGCCACGAAAAATCAGGCAGCGCTCGTCCCATACTTGCTGGAAGGTGCAGCCGGCAACCCGTCCCTAAATTTGGGCGATGGGATTCACCCAAATGCCGCCGGCCAAAAAATTCTCGCCGAGAATGTCTGGCGCGTGCTCGAACCCATCGCGCGGGACACGGCCAACTCGCCTGCGAGTAACGTTGAATAAGTGATGGATCCCGCTCGAGCAAACGAACCCGAACCGAGCGACCCGTTCAATCCCGAGCGGGCCGATCACGCCGTTCTCGAAACAATCGAGATCGCAACTGAAGGCGAAGATTGCGATCCGTGCGTACGAAAATTGCGCCCAGTGTTGATGAAAATTAACGGCGTGCGCGATGTCGCCGTCGATCTCCCGCGTGAACGCGTCATCGTCACGTTCGACGCGCGCAAAACGCACGCTCCCGATCTGCACGACGCGATTTTGAAAAACGGCTACAAACCCGCGCCGGAGGCGGATTAGAACGGAACGTTCCACGCCGAGCGCTGTCATCCCGAACGGACGTGAGGGATCTCGCATATTCGGACGGCGCGTGTGAGATCCTTCGCTCCCGCTTAGGATGACAGTGCGATCAGATTTCTGGTTGCTGCTGGGTCAAACAGTGGAACGTGCCAAGGCCCCAGATTAGTTCCCGGCAATCGATGCCAATGACGCGTCGAGTCGGAAAACATCTTTGCAAAATCGACAATGCGGCTTCGTCGCCGGGATCGGCGAAGGTCGGGACGAGCACGCAACGATTTGCGACGTAGAAATTGGCGTAGCTCGCAGGTAATCGCAGATCTTCCCGCACAATCTTTCTCGGCATTGGCAAGGTGACAATGTCGATCTTCGTGCCCGTGCGGCTCGCACCGATCTTCATCTCGCGCAGCCGCGCGAGATTTTCCTGGAGCGGCTCGAAGTTTTCGTCGTCGCGATCTTCTTCGAGCACGGTGACGACCTTTCTCTCCGAAACAAAACGCGCGAGATCGTCGATGTGTCCATCGGTATCGTCGCCGGCGATTCCGTCGCCCAGCCAAAGAATTTCTCTGACGCCCAGAAAATCGCGAAGTCGCTGTTCGATCTGCTCGCGGCTTAAGTTTGGATTGCGATTCTTGTTCAATAAACACGATTCAGTCGTAAGCAGCGCACCCGCGCCGTTCACTTCGATAGATCCGCCTTCCAAAATCATCCGCGGATAAAAAACGGGGACCTTCAAAATGTCGGCCAGACGGGTCGGCACGACTTCATCGAGATCGAACGGGGGATACTTGTTTCCCCAGGCGTTGTAATCCCAATCGACAATTGCGAGATGCGGTGCTTTTTTTCGCGTCAAGAAAATCGGTCCGTGATCGCGGCACCACGGCTCGTTTGTCGGAATGCGATGGAACGTAATTCTTTCCATCGACAATCCCCGCAAGACTTGCTGCGCTTCGGCCTCATGAGCGCCGTTGCAAAGGTTGATACAAACGTTCTCCGATTCGATCAGCGCCTCAACCATTGCGCGCAGAGTCGGCAGGACGCGATCGAACGAATCGGGAAAACTGATTCCTTCGCGGCGAGGCCACGAAAGCCAGGTCGCGACATGCAGTTCCCACTCCGCCGGCATGCGATAGCCGAGTCGCGCGGGAGTTTTGGCCTCGGAAGCCATTGACGCAAACGTTCAACGTTCAACGCTGAACGCTCAACGTCGAAATGCGCCTACTCTCCGCTCAAAGGTGGATCGGCCGTTCCGCCGTGCGATCGACCTAACGCCCGAGCAGCATCTGTTTCACTGAAATTGGTGCGGCACTGCGTGCGTCAGCAAGCGTTGTCTGCGCCTCCGGCGGCGCATGATAAGTGTGGCACGTGATGCATTCGGCCACCACTTTTCCTGCCGGGCTGTGACACGTGACGCAGTTTGCTTTTGCCGGCATCAGCACATCGACCGTCTCCCGGCTTTGCATTGCGTGATGGCAGTCATCGCATTTCACGCTGGCGTGTTTGGCGTGATCGAATCGTGCTTGCGGCATCCAGCGATCGACCAAAATCGGTTTCGTGATGACCGGTGCCGCGTTCGCCACCGGCTTCACTTCATGGCAGAAAGCACAGCCGGCGAAGTTCGCGCGCGTCGCGGAACCCATTTGCCGCTGCGGTTTGTAGGGATCGCTCGTGAAGAACACGGCCCGCTCCAATTCTTCGCCCGTGCTAAATTGCTCGCGCAATTGCCTGATTTGCTGCGAAACAAAACTTTGAACTTCGCTCTCGCGCGTTTTTCCTTTTTTCAGTCGCGCGTAGTCCCCATATTGTGCCGGCAAGGTGCGCAAAAAGGTCCGCGCAAGAGCGACGTCGCCGTGCGGAATTTTCAGCTCGGGATTCTTCGCGTCGAACTGGAGCGAGTGACACGCCTGGCAGTCGGCGGCAAAGCTGATGCGCTGATAATAACGGCCTTCGGCATCCGGCTTGTGGCAGTAATTGCAATCGAGCTTTTTTCCATTCACCCAGGGAATATCGGGCGCGAGATGGCGCTGATGATTGAAGCGCAGGATGTCACGATGTTCCTTCCAGTCGTAATCAAGATCGCGCACTTTTTCGCGCTTCAGCTGAAATTCCGGATGCCCTTTCCAAAACGCGGCAAACGTTTGTGTGTAACCCCGCGTCGGTCGGGGCAATTCCAAAACGACTTGTGTGACCGGGTGAGGATGTCGATGGATGTTTTGCCATTGAAACTGCATTCCTTTTTGCGCGGATGCTTCCATGATCGCAGTGTTGTTGTGGCAGGAAGCGCAGTTCGAGCTCGCCACCGATCTCATCGGTCCCGGTCCCTGGTGCTCTTGATGACAAACTGAGCAGGAACGGTTCTGCACCACGTTCGCCTGATGGAATGCGTGCAGTTGATGACATGTCTCGCATCGTTGATCGATCGGCTCGAACGCGATTCCATTTCGGAAACGCTCGTGCACGACTTCACGAATTTTTTGAACCGTGAGCGCGCCGCCTGTCATGAGTGATTTGTCATGACAACTGGCGCAGTTATCGCCGAACGCCGCGTGATTGCTCGAAATCGGTCCGGCGTTGAAAAACTTCTCGTGGCCGTAGATTCGAAAAAGTACGAAACCCGTGATTCCGCCAGCGATGGCGAAGAAACTGACCCAGCGACGGGCGCGACGCCAGGGATGTTTCTTGTTGTAATAACCGAGATTGCCTTTGTAGCGCTCGGCGATCTGCTTCTGGGTTCGACGCGGCGCGGCCATGGCAGGCGCTCAGTAATAAAAAAGGCTCACGAACGCGTGCCACGCCGTCAGCATCAGGAGCAAAAACGAAAACGGCACGTGCACAAACAACCAGGCATGCAGCCAGTGGTGCAGCTTGGTTTGCAGATCGAGCATGCGGCGCTCGTCGCACCATGCCTGGATTTCTTCAACCCGGCTGCGATACGCCTCGGCCACGCGCAATTTTGCATAACGGAAAGTGTCGTCAGAAAAGCGGGGATTGTTGAGCTGGAACCTTTCGCCGCGGCGTGCGCTGAGATACGGAAGAATCTGGCGCTCGATAAACTCAACCAGCGCCGCTTCTGATGCCGGGTCAGTCGCGGGCTTGGGTGCTGTCGCAGGTGCAGGCCTGACAGCCGGCACCGCCGGCTTGGCAGCAATTGAAGCGGTCGACGCTACCTGCGGTTGAACGCTCATCGTCGCAGGCGATGATTGAATTTTCTGCGCGACCGGATCGGCGACCCCGGCGACAGGGCGTGCAACTTCAGTTGCTCTTAGTCCCGCAGCTTCCGCCGCCGTTGCTGCCGTTGTGCTGATTGGTTCGGCCGTGATGGTGGAACCAACAGTGGACTTCGCACGAGCCGTTGGCGTGCTGAAGTCGCCAGCCGTCGAAGACATCGGCGTCGAACCTGCGGTCACCGATTTTGCCGGGCTGGGCGCCGGTGCGCCGACGTCCGTTTGCTTGGGCGGCGTGGGCCTGAACGAATCACGCAATTTTTCCGCGGCCGCGTAAAGTTGCGAGCGAATGTGGGGGATTTGCTCAAACACGGTTTCGGCCGGCAAGCGCTCCATCATGAGATGCGGCATTTGATGCTGCAGGATTAGTCCGTAGATGCCGCTGACCATGACAATCGCGTAGAGCACCATGAGCAGCGTCGTCATCGGACCGCCGAGCCGGAATCCGCTGTGCAAAAGGACAAGCGGAACTGTGAGCAAGGTGATCCAAATATGCGCGCGCATCCAGCGTTGCAGTGTGCCGAGCCGCCAGAGCACCACTTTTTTGCGCGCGCCGAGCAGCGTTGCGAAGATGAAAATCGCAAACGAGATCGCGCCGAAAATGAGACCGAGCGGCGTGCCGCCAACGCTGCGATGCTCCGAGGGCGTTTGAATAAGATAGGCTGGCAAGTGAATTGCCGCCGGCATGCGCTGCGGATGAAAATTCGCGACGTAAAGGACGACCGCCGCCACGGTCGCGAGGAGAACGAAGACGAACCACGGAACGTGCGCGCGGTTAAAAATGCGCATCTGTTCAAAGTCCCAAACGATTCGCCCTACCCGTCGAGCATTGACCCGGGGCAATCGGGATTTGGGATTTGGGACTTGGGATTTCCATTAGTGTGTGTAGTGCGTTTCGTAATGTTGTGCCGGCGACCACGCGCGTTGTATCAATTGATCTTGCGCCAGCAGCGCATCGCCGAAAAAGCGCCGCGGATCGACGCGCTTGGCCGCGTCGTGCGGGCAGGCATACACGCAGCTCGGCGTGGATAATTGCGTGCAGAGATCGCAAGTATTGGCCTTGTAAGCGGTGGTCTTTTTCTTCTCGGTCTTGACCTTGGGCGGCACGCCTTCCTTGTCGGATTTGATCTCGGTCTTCACCTCCTTGAACACTTCCAGGGGATGCATGTTGATGTTGCCGTACGGGCAAAGCTCGGCGCATTTGCCGCAACCGATACACCAGTCCTCGATGATGATCTCGAGATTTTCCTTGCGCCGGATCGAGCCGACCGGGCATTGCGTCATGCAAAGGGGGTCGCGACAAGATCGACAAGCAGTGGCGACAAGGAAGTGATCGTAGCGCAGACCGTCGCGCAGTAAGCGGGAGACGCCGTCGTGAGCTTGTGCGCACGCGCGCACGCAAGCGTCGCAGCGCGTGCAATTGTCGAGATCGATGAGGAGGAGATTTTGCGCCTCGAATAATCCCAGGCTAAGAAAATCATCGAGCCGGAGACCGGCGGGAAGTTCTCGCTCCTTGGTCGCGGTGAGACGAGCTTCAGCCACCGGCTCGAGCTGCGCGCGGACGTCGGGAAATTTCTCGAGCATGAGATTGAACTCGCTCGCGGGAATTTTCACAGCATCGACCGCGTCGAGCGCGGCGCAGGTCGCGGTACGCTTGGTCGAGCGGAGCAATCCTATTTCGCCGAAATAATCACCGCGGCTCAGATAGGTGCGCACCATTTCACCGCCCGGCATCGCTTGGGAGACGCGCACCATTCCCGAGCGGATCAAGTAGAACGCATCGGCCTCTTCCCCTTCTTTGCAGATTACCTGGCTTTGGTTGTAGGAGACGAGCTCGACCTTTTCCTTGAGATAATTCAGGAACTCTTCGCTCAGCGTCGCGAAAAGGGGGACGCTGCGCAGATGATTGCTAAGCGAACGCTCCCGATATTTTTTTTCCAGCTCGGCCTTGAACGACGTGCCTTTGAACGTCGGCGCCTTCACTTTGGAGGTAGCCTTGCTCGCTTCCGATACCTGGCGATTGCCGACCAGCATATCGAGAATCACCCGCAGCATCTCGACCATCACGCAAGGCTCACGCGCTTGCACCGTGGCCGAGCGCGGCTGATAGGTGCGGCAAGTCATTTCGCCGAAAAGTTCCCCCGAGCCCAACTGCGCGAGTGGCCGGTTGATCGGAAGATCGACGTTTGCATCGATGCCGATGAATTGCCGCTGGTGCGCTTCGGCCCGGCGATCTTCCGCGTCATCGGTCAGAAAGCT
>DATMPQ010000295.1:0-33856 GCA_035567015.1 Chthoniobacterales bacterium
CTACTTGGTGTTCGCCATTGGCCCAAAGTTAAGCAGGTCGAGAAAGCGACCGAGGCATGGGTTGCGATGGTGCGACCGCTGCTCGCTAGGGACGCCGTTGCCTATGCAGCGCAGGGAAAGAAGAATGACGTTGTATTGGAGGCGTGGCTTTCCGCTCCAGACAAATCCTACATCGAAGCGAATCTACATCGATTCGTTCTTGAGGATGGCACGGTGGGCGTGAAAGCGTATCAGTTCGCAGAAAAGATCAGGATGTCAGGAGGCAAAGGCGATCCGTCACGGTTTTTGGAGCACCGCAACGCCCGATTTGCTGATCTGGGTAAGCTAAAGATCGAAATGTATCGTGAAAAGAAGTGAAAGACCCGAACCAGACGCGCGCCGGACGACGCGATCGAGCGCGCTTTTACCAGCCGTCGAAGATTTGTTCTACGGACGGCGATGAGCGATGGTTACGCGTGCTGCTTTTACTGATTGTTGACCGTTCGCGGCGCAGGTTTCCTCAGTTCAAGCTGCGCGCTCACTTTCTGAAGGCCGCTAGTGAGAGCTTCAATCTGTTTCTGCTGCCTAGCTATCGTTGTTTCCTGTTTTGCGACAGTAGATTTTAGTTCCTGCACGGTGCGGTGCTCTTTGAGGAACTCGTTGAGCAACATCGCGTTCACCGCCTCGTAGCGCACGGTGAAGACTTTCCCTTCGGCGTCGCGCGCCACCAGATCGGGGTTCACCTTTTCTACTTCCTCGGCCACCAGGCCAAATTGCGGGATACCCTTGGGATCAAACTCCTGTTTGTAGCGAAAGGTGACCGGCCTCAGCGCGAGGATCCCTTCGCTTGCCTTGTCCATGGGCTTGATTTGGTCCTTGAAACGCGTCGAGGAGCTTACCGTGCCGAGATGGCCGTTCGTATCTACAATGACCCCTACGCCCCCCGCAACAGTTGCCCTACTAATACCGGCGATAAAAGTGGCGCTTTGAGTTCCTTCCGTGCCAATGCGGATGGTGTTCGCTTCGCCAACTACACCAGCGTTGCCGATATCGATATTGTCATTGCCCGTGGTGAGATTTCCACCAGCTCCAAAGCCCAATGCAATGTTGCGGGAGCCGGTTGTGTTGGCACCCAGCGAATGGGCACCGTCGGTCGTGTTGTCATTGCCGGTTGTATTGCCTTCGAGCGCGCGATCACCGTTGGCCGTGTTGTGGTTTCCGGTTGTGTTCCTCAAGAGCGCTTCAAAACCATTGACCGTGTTGTGAAAACCGCTTGTGTTCTCAAAGAGCGCTTCAAACCCATTGGCCACGTTTTGGAACCCGGTTGTGTTGTGAAAGAGCGCTTCAAACCCATTGGCCACGTTTTGGAAGCCGGTTGTATTGAGGGCGAGCGCTTCAAACCCGTTGGCCGTGTTGTCGAAGCCGGTTGTGTTGTGAAAGAGCGCTAGAAACCCAGCGGCCGTATTATTGGTGCCAGTCGTGAGGCTAAAGAGCGCATCAGTACCCTCAGCCGTGTTGCCGTTGGCATAGCCTCCGTCCGGCGGCGGGCTAACGGCTCGAACGGCCGGTGAAAGCGCAAACCATGCGATGGCAACAAAAATAAAACCGCGCCGCAAAGGCGAGCAGTTCATCGAATTTTCTATCGGTAGTGTTGTGGTTTTCATATAATTATTTCTTTCCGTTCTCGACATGGGTTAATTTTGGGACCGCAGCTCTGAAGCTCACGTCCTTGATCTTAGACAGCGACTTAAGGTTCCGCGCTACACCGGAAAGGTAACGCAGCTGTTACTTCCTTCGGACCGTCAGCGGCAGAGAAACTGTGGGCCAGAGTCAGCGAGGCCGAAGATGCGTTGAAACGTCGGATGACGTAATCAAGGGCGCCTTTTTACCAGGGCCGCGAAAATCTGTCGAGCTTTATTTTACGGACGGCGATGGGCGCGGTGCTCGAATCCGCCGGCGCTTGTTCCCCGCGAACGCCTCTTACCACGATTTCAACAACGCCCGCACGCCACAAAACCGCGATTCGTATGAGTTGGTTGAACTTGGCTGCGTCGAGCTTTTGTTTGAGCCGCCGCAATACTCTTGAACGGTTTTCAGGGAAATCTTCAGCTTCTTCGCAATTTCCGCGGTCGCTTTACCATCACCAAGCAGCCGAAGAACCTCGGTTTCGCGTTGGCTCAGCGTTGCCCTCGCGTAAATCTGATTCACAACAACAACGTAGCTACGCCGGGAGCGGGCGCGTCCCGTCCACAATCACGTTCGGCCAACAAGACGGCTTGCGAGATTTTAGACGTTGGTTGAGGCGTCGCCCGCACTGGCGAGGCTTTGTTTTAGGAGAGAACAGAGATCGTCGCAGTCGAGTGGCTTCGTCAGGTGGTAATCGAATCCGGTCACTCCCGGCTCGTTGACATTGGAGGGATACGGGTAGCCTGACATGGCGATGCTCAAGGCGCGAATCCCTCGACGCCGAGCTTCATTGATGAGCGTGTAGCCGGTGCCATCGGGAAGGCAAATGTCACTGATGATGGCATCGAATCGTTGCTTGTTCAAAAAATGGATACCGATTCGTAAATCTCCCGCTGCAGAAACGTCATAATCGCGGCTGGTTAAATATTCTTTAAGCATCTCACGGCCACCCGGATTGTCTTCGACAATTAAAACTTGCGTTTTCCGCGGTCTCCCTACGCGGAGCAGCCCTCGTAAAAATTGCGCGAACTGTTTCCCGAAGGCGTAAATCAGAACACCGGCGATGGCGCCGGCGACAAACACACAAACCAGTGGCATGGCGACATAGACGAGCTGCTGGGTAAATGGATCGAGTGGCGAAGAGGTCACGCGAAGCGAAGCAGCAGGATCGATGCTCGCGAACGACGCGATACCCTCTAACGCGCATTCGTCCATTTTGATCCCCGCGAACGCTCCTTGCGACGATTTCAGCAAACGCCCGCACGCCACAAAACCGCGATTCGTATGAGTTGGTTGAACTTGGCTGCGTCGAGCTTTTGTTTGAGCCGGGCGCAATACTCGTTAACGGTTTTTAGGGAAATCTTCAGCTTCGCCGCAATTTCCGCGGTCGCTTTACCATCACCAAGCAGCCGAAGAACCTCGGTTTCGCGTTGGCTCAACCTCGCGTTCGCATAAATCTGGTTCACAGCAAGGTTGCTTCTAATTCGAGGAATGCGGTCAAAAGTTCGTCCGATTCGACGATGAATCTTCGACCATCGCCGCAGTGCGCGTCAACGATGTAACGCGGTCCACTTGCGGTTGCGACAGTGCAGTAGCCCCACGTCCAACCAGACGCGCTGAGCTTGTCAGTGATGATCTCCCAGTATTTCACTGCGAATACCCAAATCTGCGGTCATTGGAGGACACGGATTCAAAAGCGCCGATAGAAGATATCAGAGCGTGACCCACTGAGTTCCACGCTGCACTTGAATCGAGTGGATCGAATGGACTTCCCACAGCGTGTGCCGCGTTCTTGCCCGGTGGCCAGAGCAGGGTGCCGCCGCAGACGCGCGAGACTTACATTGCCAACAGCCTTTATACGCTGACGCCCATTTTTTGCAACGCGATGCTAAATACTTTAGTGCCGAGCCAGCCGCCGATAACCGCGAGAATCGCGGCGCTGAAAGGATTGAAGACAAGAATGTGCGGAAAGTTTGGAATAAGGATCAAACCGAAAACGAGGAGCCAATAAAGAACGAATCCTGTTACTACACCGATAGGAATTCTCGGCCATTTGGCGTTCGGGTCGGTGTAAAACGCGACCAACCCTCCAACTAGACCTCCAATAGCACAAAGAATCAGGATCAGTATTGGGGTCACAACGGTGACCTCTGACTCAGCCGCCCCGAGGTTAGGCGATTCCGCGAGGAGGCGTACGGTTCCCGGCAAAACTGGTCTGAATTTCGTAGTTACTCGGGGATCGCTGGGTTCAATAACTAGGCTAGTCTGATCCAACCCTCCGCTACCGGATTCGACTGCTAACCAGACTTCCCGCTTTTCATCGTCGGCGACACTATTTCCATTTCCGTCTGCCAGTTGGACTGCGACTTCCGTTGATTCAAACAATCCAATTTTCGGCGGGTTGGCTCGTATTTTCAGCTTGGTCGGCCCAAAAGTTATCTTTAGAGGAAGACCCGACACTCCGTTAGCCCATGGAACAGAAGACATAAATTTAACGGATACAGCAGCGGGCCTATCGTAGGTTAGGCGAGCTTTACCGCCGTTTTGGCCTTTAGCAATGACAATCGGCTCAGGCTGTAACGAGCCCACTGAACTCATCACATAAATTAACATGTCCCAGGGGGCGACTTCATCGGGTGGGAGATTTGCGTAGACTGTTGCGGCATCTTTCATGTCAGCCCATATCTTCCGCTCTGGCACATACATGAAAATTAAAGGCGGATTCCAGGCATTGCCTGCTGACGGGGGGGGTGGTGCCGCGCCAGTCGGCGGGAGTGGTGGTGCCCTTGTCACTCCTGGAGATATAGAACTAGCAGAAGGCATCGCGGGTTGTGCTCTGGCTCTCGCGGCCGCTGGCATTCTGGCTGCACCGATAGACGGCGATCTCGCGGCGAAATGAATCGCTGGGGAGGCGCTGGCTGCGGGCGACGAGGTTGGCGACGCGAAAGCGGGAGAGGCTGATGCCAAAGGCGTCGGGGACGGCAATGGTGTTTTATGTTGTGCAGAGCGAACATTGAGCACAGAACCCCCACTGGCCAATTCCCGATTGGAAGCAACCAGTTTCACCAGCCCGGGTTCCTTCGCCGGCATTTCGACAGTACCGCTGCTCTGTCCTGCTTTAACTAAAACCGTAAATGTTTCAGTGCTGCCGCTAGGCGACTTGCCTTGCACTTGAACCGCCACATCCTTCTTCGCGGCAGCGGGTTGGTTTTCGGGATCGAGCAGATTAACTCGCAGCTGTGCTGCCGCGCCTACAGTCACGGCGCGCGATTCCGTGACGACCTCAATCTTTACGGGCGTTCCGGCTCGCGATTGTGTCACGCAACATATCGGAAGCTGCACCGCTAGTGCGATACTCCATATTGACAGATTGCGTTTCATGAGCAGCTCTTTTCGCGAAGCTTGCATTCGCAAAAACTTCTTACAGATCATCGAGGTTTCTCCAATTGTTGCTGGTTTCCGGGCCGATCTGTAACGCTTCCTGCCGCAGTTGAACCGATTGAACTGCAATTTCCCCTCGAACACGTTCCGCTCCAGGCTACTGCTTCTTGCGTTTGAGGAATCCTACATATTTGTCCGAGCGACTGGTATCAACCACGACGCCGGCAAGCTCCCAACCCTGCGTTCCCTGAGTATTCGCCTGATTGAGTAGATCCGTTGCATTCCCAGCAGTGATCATCTGGTATTCCCATTGATCGCCAGTCGGCGAAGGCTGAGGGTTCGGAGTCGGGGTTGAGCTCGGTTCGGGAGTAGGTTGGTCCAGAAACCGGATCGCAAGGATCGGGTGGATTTCAATGTTATTTGGAGCCCGTCCCGTCTGCTTGTGAGGCCGATCAAAGAAGCCGATCCCAGTGATTTCTACCTGAAGACCGGCTCCGTCATTCCATTGGCCCGATTGGTCTGCGTTCGGAAAACGATGTTCCATCGCTTGGCGAGCCGAAGTGATGCCGTCCGTGAAGGGCGTCTGCGAGCCGAATGATCCATCGCTACCCGAAAAGCAGCTTGGATCGGGCACTTCACCGATGAAGCTGTGACCGGTAGGCGGAACCGGAGGATGCGCACTCTCATCCGTGTAATTCAGCGTGTCATCCGTGAGCACCAGATGGTAGTCGCCGTCCGATTCGTGTTTCCACTTCGCCAATCGCGCCTGCACCCGGTAGACATGCGTCTCGTCGGGAACAATGCGGGTCGTGTTGTCGCCCGGTAGGTGCGGCTGATGAATGGCCACAAGGTCCGTCACAGCCTCAGGCGTGATATTCGTCAGGTCGATAGTAGGGGCTTGTGAGTCGGTGCCGTCCTTTGGACCCCACCGTTCCTTACCTCCACAGTTCTGTGCGGCCGATGTGCCCGCTAGGAACAAAATTACCAAAAACAGGCAGAACTGTCTGCCAAAGGTGGTCATGTCAATCATTAGCTGATTCCTCCTGTAACTGGTGGGGCACGCCGCCGATCTTGCGTGGCTGGGCCGTCGCAGTGCAAAGAAAACAGTTGCGGAACAGTTGCCTAGTTTCCATTCTCGGTACTATTCGGCGAGCAGGGTTTTGATGTCCGTCGGTTGAAATCACACCACAGCTATCCGTAGTGGCAAGAACTTTGCTCGGGCGTTATGAATCGATTTGCCACAGGCCACAGAGCCGCTATTAAGTGGGCATGGAACTCTCCCTTAAAGCCTTAGAAGAAGCGGTCTCGATCCGCCGGCAAATAGATGTGCCTTCGAAAGACGGCTTGCCTCAATTCTCGGCGGCACTGCAACGCGGTTAACATCCAAGAGCAGCAAACGAATAATGTCCGCGGCGACTCGGGCCAAGTTGTCAGCGGCCGCCCGAGCTCGTTGGGCAAAGCAAAAAGCAAGCGCCAAAACGGCTCGGCGGACCGCGGCCGGAAAAAAAGGCGGAATCACCGCTGCTGGACGGAAGAGGCTTTCCCAATTGATGAAAGCTCGATGGGCAGCAAGACGGAAAGCCGCTAAGGGCTAAAACTAAGCTGAGGGAGTCAGCTCGCCTTTTGGTTGGCGCTGCATCCATTTTGCTTGGAAGACGATAGGTGTCGTTCCATTCTTGCAAGGCGCGGGACTCACGAGGTTCCGTCCGATTCGTTTTGCTGCTGCCTGCCAATCAACAGCAATAAAGTCAAAGGTCGCCTCAAAAGAATCTCCCGCTGGCAGATCGATCAGCCCCTCAACGAGCAGGACGCGATGTTCAAGAAGGGCTCGAAACTGAGCCGGATTTCGAGACCCCAAGAGCGCCGCAAACTCGGATGACGGAAAGATAACCGCGGAATTATCTCGTTGGGATAATGTCCACAGATCCTCTCGCGCGCAGCACGCTTCTAGGTTTGCAATGGTGTGCGGTATTCCGACCTCACAGAGAGAAGCTTCAATTGCCGCGAGTTTAGCAACCGACTCGCAACCGGGTTGACGCACGACCGTAATCGAGCGGATCCCATCCCTTTTCCAAGCAATCAGACCCTCCCGAAGTGCATTTTGTCGGTTGACCAAGTAACAATATTCGCCGGGACTCGCCAAGGAATCACCAATTGTGATCAACCGTATACCGCGGTCGAGAAGCCGGGCAGCGACGTTCAGGTTCTTTGAGTTTGGCTGGAACCAAATCACGATATCGGCTTTGTAAGTCAAAAGTAGTTCTACAAATACGGGCGTTTCCGCATCTCGTCCTTCGTGAAACACGAGCCGGGTCGCAAACCCGAGCTTCCAAAGCGTATCTTGGACGCTTGCAAAGAACATTCGGTATTCTGGGAGGGCGCGAAAGCGCGGGAGCAATGCCGGCATTGCGATGACCGCACGCACCCGCAGCTGTTTGTTGAGTTGAGTAGGTTGGACAAACGTTTTTGATCCCCACACGCTGGTCAAGAGCCCTTCGTCTTTTAGGCGTGTATAAATCCGCGACACTGTTGTCGGCGCAACTGCGAAATGTCTTGCGACGGTTCGAATAGAGTAAAAAGGACGAGATTTTTTGTTTTTTCGGCTCTTTTGGGCCGTCCGCCGGAGGCACTGCATTATCAAAAGGGACCGATCTCGATCGGCTCCTGTCCATTTCGGTAGAGGCTCTATCGGCCCAAGAGACGGCAAATGAGAGAGAACGATTGAGGGATGCGGCTTTAAATGACCAGTCTGCGGAAACTGTTCCATTCATTCGTTACTACGATCTTTGCGGCAGGAAGTTCCCTGAAAACAGAAGAAGCAGGCAAATTCACAGGCTGAATGCCACGCGCGCGAGACTCGGCAAGCTTGTGAATAAGTGTCCTTCAACAAAACAGACTGTTCACTTTTATGCTTGAACAATCATTTTCGGATGTGCACGCTGATCGCGTGAAATCATGCAGCGTGCTTCATCCGCTGACGCATTTCGCCACCACCCGCTGGAGTCTGATTCGCGCGGAGCAGGCTTCGCCGGCGCAGGCCGCGGGCGAAGATGCATTAGCGGAACTTTGCCAAATCTATTGGCGGCCGATCTTTACCTTCGTCTGTCGAAGGGGGTACTCGGTTGCCGACGCGCAAGACCTTACCCAGGATTTTTTTATTGAGGTTCTTGAAGGCAGAGTCATTGAGTCTGCGGATCCGGAGCGGGGCCGTTTCCGCTCTTTGTTGCTGAAATCACTAACGAATTTTCTGATAGATAGAAAAGTAAAGTCCCGAAGGCGAAAGCGCGGTGGGGCAATACAATTCCTTCGATGGGACGACTGGATGGATGAAGCCTCCACGAACCAAATGTTTTCGACGAATGATCTCGCGCGAGGCTCGGCTGAGACTCTGTTTGATTTCCGCTGGGCTGCGACACTTGCTGAACAAGCGCTAAAGCGGCTGCGCGAAGAATGTGAGAGTAAAGGCCATCGGCGCCTTTTCGAAGTGTTAAGCGACTATCTTGCCGCAGATCGGGGAGATATCTCGTACCGGCATCTATCGATGCTGCTCGGGGTGTCGGAGGCTTCGGTCAAGAAGTTGATCCATCGATTCCGCGTTCGGTACCGGGTCCTTCTTCGTGAGGAAGTCGCGAAAACTGTCAAGACTCCCGAGGAGGTGGATGATGAAGTCCGATATCTATGTTCCGCGCTTAGTTCTGGCACATGCATCAACGGCGATGAACGCATGTAGCTCCGCCGAACTTCGGCTTCATGGCGAGTTGCAGCAATGTGGGAATTGTTGCGCGACTTCGCTCCTGGTTAACGGCCTCTGTTTGACTTGTCTTTTCCGCGGCGCGCTCGAAGATCCTGCGGATTGTGCCGACGACGAAACGTTCGCGGAAACAGTTAGCGAACTGCGCATTCGAGATTCTAAGTGGCGCCTCGGGAATTACGAAGTTCTCGATGAGATCGGGCGGGGCGGCATGGGAGTCATTTACCGAGCGCGAGAATTCCCTTCCGGCCGGGTTGTCGCATTGAAACGCGTCTCAGTTGAGCGGTTAGATTCGCTGCAAGCGCTTGCCCGTTTCCGGCGAGAAGCAGAAACAGCAGCCGCGTTCGAGCACCCAAACATCGTGCGGGTCTTCTACGTCGGTGAAAGCGACGACGGAATCCCATTTTTTACCATGAAACTCGCTTCTCGGGGTAATCTTGGCACATCCCGCGCCGCATTGCGCAATCAGCCGCGCCAATCCGTTCTTATAATGGCCAAAGTCGCCCTTGCCGTCGAATATGCCCACGATCAAGGAGTCTTTCATCGCGACCTCAAACCAGCTAATATTCTTCTAGATGCGTCCTGGGAACCGCTTGTAAGTGACTTCGGTCTCGCCAAGTGGCAGAACGATTCAAGCGAGCTGACGCGCACGTTAACTACGCTTGGGACACCGAGCTATTTAGCGCCGGAGCAGGCAGCGGGGCCATCGGCACAGCTAACAGCTGCTGCAGACGTCTACAGCCTGGGCGCGATTTTGTTTGAGCTTCTTAGCGGAAGACCGCCGTTCTTGGGGGAACATCCCCTCGCAGTTATTCATCAGGCGAGCGAAAGGCCTGCACCGAAACTTCGTCGGTTTACCCAGGAGTTCGATCGCGACTTAGAAACAATCTGTGCACATTGTTTGGAACGTGACCCGTCCGTTCGTTATCAATCGGCTACGGATTTAGCCCTGGATCTTAACAATTGGCTAGACGATCGCCCCATCAGAGCGCGGCCGGCCAAAATTCCGTATCGAGTGGTTCGCTGGGCTCGTCGCAATCGCATGTTGGCGAGCAGCGTAAGTGCCTGTTTGGTGCTCGGTGCAACATCTGTCTTATGGCAAGTCCGCGACCGGAAGCTTCAATCCGCTGCGAATGAAAGCGCGTTGGCGACGCGATCAGTCGCAGTGTTGCCCTTCTTTGACTTGGATAACGTGTCTAGCGACGGAGAATTGTCACAAGCGGTTGCGAGTTCTCTGCAACAGGAACTGGACCTGGTAGGTCCGGCTCGCGTTCGCACCGTGCCGTCGCTGCCGTCTGCCGACTTGCCAACAGCTGAACAGATCCGAAAAGCTGGCGAGACGGCGAAAGCCCGCGCCGTCTCAACCGGCACCGTACGCATGGTGCGCAACAAAAGGCGCATCTCTCTGCGGTTGCTTAATGCGTCAACTGCCGAACCGCTTCTGGTGCGCGTCTGGGAAGTCGATGGCCGAAAATATTCAAAGGCAAATGTTACAAAGGAAATCGGCGCAACAATAAATGGTATCTTAAACACCAAGGATTGGTCGAACCTTACGCGATCGAGACCCGACTCAGATTTACGTAATGGGACCGCCCGAGAAGCTATGGTGGCTGGCCGCCAGTTAATGTTTCGCTACACAGCAGTTGATATCGATCGGGCGATCGACTTATTTAGGAAGGCTATTCGAGCAGAGCCCACGTCATCACTCGCCCACGCTTACCTCGCGATGGCGGCAGCCGGTCGCACATACTTCATCTCGGACAAGAGTTTTCTAGAACTCGCAAGGGCGGAGGCGCGCGAAGCGCTTAGCCTGTCGCCAGATTCGGGCGATGCGCACAGAGCGTTAGCTGGGGTGCTTTATCAACAGGGAAATTTTACCGAGGCGTTAGCGGAGGAGCTGCAGACAATCGAGTTTGCTGGTTTGGAGGAAAGGACCGCTTGTTTCGTCGGCATGACTTTGGATATCCTGGGACATCCTGACCGGGCCTTGGGTTGGTACGGTCTCGCGCGGCAATTGAGTGGGCCTCCGGGCGACGTAGATTTGGGTATCGGCGACTGCTTGGTGAAGCTTTGCGATGACCAGCGGGCACAGCGGGCCTATGAGCGTGCGGACGAGTTGCAACCTGACGGCTACCAAGGTCTCGTTGGGCTTTGTCATCTGCGATTGCTCCGAGGCGATTTTGCTGGAGCACGTGAACTTTGTCGTCGTTTGGCCCATGATGGGCTTAATGAAGGACAAAAAATGGCCGCACAAGTTGAATTGTTTGCGCGAAAATTCGATGTGGCGGAAAGGCTTTATGGCGAGCTTTCAAAAAGTGACATGGACGGCGGCGGCATGTTCTATGGTGCGCTTACCTTTCAATCGGCTTTAGGCTGTGCAAAGCAGGCGATCGGTGATAGGTCCGGCGGAAAAGCCGTGCTGAAAAGTTGCCTGATGAAGGAAATGGCAGCAGCAGAACATGAACCGACGAATCCCGAGGCTTTCTACCGTCTCGCTGCAGTTGAGGCATCGCTCGGCATGTCAGACTCTTCGCTTCAACATCTGCACAAGGCCACAAATTTGGGTTGGCTCGATTATCGATCCCTCGCAATGGACCCCCGCTTTGATTCGCTACGCCAAAGTGCGGATTTTCGGGAAATCATCAAAGATCTTGCAATCAAGGTAGCAGCTATGCGATCAAACTTAAGCGACTTTACAAAAATCGTGCAGTATTAACAATTAAGAACATGGAGAAAGGATTAACAAATGATTGCTAAAAAATGGGACGAACTGACTAACGATGAGAAACTCGATCGCCTAACGACTGTGCTAACACATGCCGGATCGGACGTTAAATTCCGCGATCGCTGCCTCGTGTCACCTGAATCGGCCAAAGAGGCAATCAGGGAGATTGGAGAAATCGAATTTCCACCGGACTTCAAAGTTCAGTTTCTCACGCCGGAGCAGCAACTTAAGACATTGGTTCTAACGATGCCTGATTTTATTCCTCCGAAGAACGGTTTGCCCGAAGTGCGCAACGCTGAGGATTATGAGCCGTGCACATATCGTTTGTGGAGGAGTTAATCCGCCGCTTTGAGACTGAGGCTCAAGGGATCAAGCTAAGAAATATTACGTCATGAGTGCAAGGCGCAACGGAGAGCGTCGATAAGCTCCTGCGGCGCGGTACGATTGTCTGAAAACGACCAGGCAGTCCGTTTCTGAGTAAAATACGGAATGTCAACCCGCCTCAAAGCTTTGATCTCCTGACGAACGATCCCTTGCGGAACAGTTCTCCGCGAGCAGAGGTTTGCGATGAGAAGATCTCGGTCAATTCCGGATCGTAAAACAGCCGGCTGGATTGAAGCTCGCCTAATTTGGTCGTATTTCGCAGTCGCCCAGTAGATCCGGCGAGTTCGCTTGAAACGCCGCCACCGGCGAGCGAACTCGGTGCGCCGTCTTGGCGAACTGACAATACACTGCCACGCTCGTCGAAATCCAGTGACGACTTCGCGTTCGTATTTCGACGCGTTGACGCGCTTGTCGCCAATTCGTGGAATGTGCCCGCCCGATTTCGCACTCCCCAATACACTGCTTCGATTGTGCAAGCTTGACCGTTGTTTCGAAGCTGAAATGAAGCCCGTTTGGAATAGCGTCTTAAGATAACTTTGGGCCTGTTCTTCACGCGGGAGGTGCCAGAGGGCCTCTGCATCGACAAGCACAGGATACTCGCCCGAAGCGATGACGTTATCTCGATGGCAATCGACCGCCCTGAGAAGGTAGACCGCGGCGATGGTTGCACCGAGCCGCTGGTAAAATCGGCGTGCAGCTGCTCGATTTTTGCACGACGCAGATCTGATTTCTTCCATCCAGCAATAACCCTCGCGGCATAGAACCCGAGCTGCTCTCAATTTGGGTCGAAGACATCTTGCATTCAGATAACGAATAAAACTGAACCATTCTCGCTCTCCATGTCCGCTTCGAGGCTTATAGATTATTGAGCCAGCTTTGCACCGAAGACGTATTACAGTGCGACCGCCATTATGCGGATCGGACAGTCCAGAACACAGATCAACGATTTTATCAACAGAGCGAGAGCCCAGAAAACTTCGCGATAGCGCCACTCGATCGGCGCTAAATCTCAAAAGCAGGTCTGCAACTTCATCAATCCATTGTGATATCAATAAGGACCAGAGTTTGGCTAACACTGGAAATCCCTTGAACATTGGAAAGAGCCGATCACAGGGTTTTCTCCCAAGAAACTTTTCTTGCATCATCTCGGAAGGCTCGCTTTCTCGTTGAGCATAAATGGCCCGGAATGCCCGCCGAAACGCACTCAGTTCCAATGTAAAGGATGGCTTAGTTACCCTGGCGATTCGTCGTTCCAGTTCGTTTTCAAGACCGGCTCTTGCTTTCTGCGAGAGCATGGCAAATAGCTTGGAAGAAACCGTAGCTTCTAATTTTTTTGACCCGTACCGTGCGCCACATTCGCAAAGCTTGTGTAGGGCCGACGTATTTCGCGAACTGAATTCGACCTTGGCTAGAGCCACCAACATTTCCCGCAGTTCATTTGCCCACACCGGATCTCCAATGCGCGGCCGTTGGGGGAAGCCTTTGCGGAGGCTAAGCGAAGTTCGGACGCCGCTAGCTATTGAGCGGGCGCTCCAGTTCCGCCGGTGAGGGAAATCGTCGGGGCTAGCCACCGCTTCAACAATCGCAATAAATTCTTCGTCCGAGATGGTAATCAAAAGAACGCTCCCAATATTCCGAAAAGCTGACAGACGGAACTCCGGTTCTATCCAGGCAGCAAGCTCCGCCATTTTGCTTCACATTCCGGCAGAAGCTGGTTGTCGCCGACTAACCGAATAATTCCGATCACTGACCTAACCTGTTCATCTAGACCGTTAGGAAAACGCCACAACGGTAGTTTCCAATCAGGACCGGCAAGAGACATATAGCCTTCAGGGTCGGCCTCCAGCGCTCGCTGTATCACCTCGCCAACGATGTAACTCCCGATAGGACCCAGAGTCCGTCCCAGGCCACTTATCTCGGCTTCCTTGAGAAGATAGTAAAAGAGTGGTGTGTTCTGCTCAAGGCCTACGGTGCGTAAAACGCTTCCTGAATGATCGCAGGTATTTCGGGTCAGTTCTGAACTTGCTAGGAAGTCGTCGGCTTTGATTATTCTTTCCTGGAGCAGCCTTTCAGCCACCTCCTGGCCGGACGGCAATCCTGCCCGCGCCCCGCGTAATAACGTGCGCGCGGGAAGACTGACTGCTTTTGCCGAACGTTCCATTCTGCTGCACAGACGAAGCGTCGAAGGCGATAAGCCATGTAAAGGAGCGGCTACGGACGTATCGATATATGAACTCGACGCAACCGGACCGGAAGCGGGTAATCCATCAAAGAAACGTCCCCATTCTATAATGAAGTCATCTTGGAGCGGTGACGCGGTTTGCCCGAGCGCCATCAGTTCCGCTAGTTCGACGCGTTTTTGACGACGGTTTAAACCGTAGACATTGCGCACCATACTGTGTCCGAATCGGAAAGCGGCCAGAGAAAATTCAATCGGGACGGCAAAGCCGTTTTTGGGCTTGGAAGGTTGACGAGCTATCCCCCAGCGATAGTTCCAAGCGCTCGGGTGCAATATCCGAGGCAGAAAATCATGACGAACAATCCATTGATAATGCCATCGAACTAGTCGCTGTGCTTGTTCGAAAATCGTTCCTGCGTCGAGATGGTCGATTCCGATTATCGCCGGAGGCTTGGCGCTGAGTTGTTTGACCGCCTCATTGTGAAACTTCAAAAAAACAACGTGGAGTTGCCTCAAAATCAGGTTAACCAAGTCGCGCTCGTCCCCGATCAAGATGGTCCCGTTTTCTATAGGAAGATCGCGCAGATAGCCAGTAGGGGTCGTCGCTCCGACCTTGAATACTTCTGCTCCGGCCTCGCCCTCATAAAGATTCGGCGAGTTCACCGGCCCGCCTCCATAAATGTGATCAAGATCCAAGTAGGGCGTCCGATAATTAGGAGTCAGTTGGGGATCTAAGTATGGCCCGTCGATCGGCGTAGTGTCATGCGTTAAATCATGCCCAACAAACTGACCAAAGTATGTGTACCCGACGCGGGGAGTGAGAGTGCCTTCCCGCTCAATGTCGTAGCGCATAGCGCTACCCAATTTGATCAGCTTTTCCTCGTGGCCATTCGCAACGGGCTCGACCGGAGGCCGAAAAAGCCGGGAGTAGCAGCCTTTAGGCTGTGAACGGACCATCCACTCGCAAACGTCAATCATCTTGCCTATCAAAGACGAGGGTAGTGCGTTGCGGCAACAGTTTCAAACTGTTCACAAAGTGTTTCCTTTGTTTCTGTCGAGGTCAGCCCGGTACGCTCTCTGTTTCAAGACCGGAACAGCGTTAACACTAACGGGAAGACGGATCATGACTGAGTTTAAACCTGACGCCATCACTTTCAGCGCGACAAACGCCCTGCTCCTCGCGCGGGCTTCGCAAGCCGCCTATCTGGATGAGGCCGGCGCTAAAGCGAAGATGGCGCAGCTGGGCCTCCCGAACTTCCAATGGATCGACCTCACTGAGGATTTCGCCGGTCTTCATGCTTTCGCAGCCGGTTGCGACAAATTCGCGATCCTCGCTTTTCGCGGCACGCTCGACACCAAAGATTGGATGGACGACCTTCAGGCTACGCCAGTTCGTTTCAATTGGCTTTTTGAAGGTGGCCCGGAAGTAGGCGATGTGCACGCAGGCTTTGGGCACGCGCTGCGAGACGCGTGGGACGATATAAATGCTGCGCTTGAGATCGTCGCGCCGCGACCCGCCGGAGACGTGAACCTCGCGACATTGGCTACCACTCCCCAGCGCACATTTTGGATCACGGGCCACAGCTTGGGCGGTGCGCTTGCCGTGCTGGCGGGGGCAGCGTTTTCGATGCTGCCTCATAATGTGATTCGTCCGATCAACGGAATTTATACGTTCGGGCAGCCACGCATCGGCTTACTTCCTTTCTGCGGAAACTACGATCAGCTCCTTCACCTTAAAACCTACCGCTTCGTTAACAAACAAGATTTGGTTCCACGTGTTCCTTTCCGTGGTTGGGATTACTCCGACGTCGGACGAATGATACATTTTGATAGCAGCGGAATTCCACGGTTTCAGAGCACAGAATGGACGAGCTTTCTATCCCGCACGATCGAGAGCTTCCAAGACTTCTTTAGCATCGCCGCGGATGTCCGTACCGATGTAGGTGACCACAGTATGGCTGGCTATGCCGCGCTCGTGCAAAATGAAAGCGCCGCTCTTAGCGCACTAAAGCTGTGATATCTGCAATTCTGCGCCGATTTCTGCCTCGTTTTCAGCAGCCTAGACCGGATCTCTGGAAAAGGCCATCCCGCCACCGCGCGGAAACCCAACACCTGCCCATCAAACCTAGATGATCCGATCACATTTACTATCCCTTTTTTTATTCGCGCTCACTCTGCTCCTTTCCGGTTGCGCGACGCAAGAGGGTAATGTCCTCCTAGGAGTCGAAAATGAGAACTTGAAGCGCTTGCAGGATAGATACGGCAGGCCCGGAGCCCTACAGCAGGAGATCGACATGGCAAAAACCGATAACACAGGGCGAAGCAGAAACGACCTGCTGAATGACCTGATTCTCTTAGTCGATCTAAATTACTATCATTGGGAGAAACTGGTTTACGACAAAAAGGCCTATGCCGATTTCGGCAGCGCTGTGACTGCTACGACCTTGAGCAGCATCTCCGCTATCTCCAAGGTCGAGGACGTCAAGACGGTTCTTTCCGCGATCTCCAGCGGCATCACCTCCACGGGTGTCACCTTCAACTCAAAGGTACTCCAAGATCAAAGTCTCACCGCGATTTTTGCCAAGATGCGCGCGAACCGCGCCACGCAGCTCCTCAGGCTCCAGGCAAGCATGACCAAGACTGACAGCGGCAACAATCCAATTGGCCCCAATCCGCTCTCGGTTTACTCCGTCCAGCAAGGACTTATTGACATTGCGAAATATTATAATGCGGGGACTTTTGTCGCAGCGCTCCAAGATATCATCGAAAAGGCGGCGACGGAGAAAACAAACTCTGACACGCAGAGTAATAACCTTAAGCCGAATGCCACTCTCGTAAATGCAGCCGTACCAACCGCTCATGTTCAAACATTGAAAACTGTTGTCGTGAGCGAACCAATCCCCCAAGGTCTAACTCGGCAAGACAATATCCAAGCGGTCGTGAAATCCGGTGGTGATATTCTGCAATCTCTTTCAAAGGACCAAGCTCAAAAGGCACTGACCGAATTGAAGCCTAACTCTCTGGCAAGCCCAAATCCAAAAGAGGAAATAACTGGGATGCTAATGGATACTACGACAATGGAGCAAGCAGTGAGAATTTTGACTGCCCTTCAACACGCGAAATAAACTATTGGAGAACTAAAATGCCAATTATTCGAACGAGACCAATCAGTGATCCGCTCTCGGCGTTAGAGCAATTCATTCAACAAAGCGAACAAGCAGGTGCCGGCCTAACATCAGTTGTTGCAGGAACTGTGCAGGGTAGTCCCTTCAACGTTGTTTCATTCGTTTTCGAACCCAGCACTCTGCCCCAAATTACCTTGCATCAACTTTCCGACCCGATAGATACGGATGAACAGCAAGCGAATGTCGAGAGTAAATTAGTTGCCAGTGGGCTGACTCCCTTGTTCTTCGCCCCCGTTTTTGCGACAGGTAAGCAGATCAACATAGCTGTGTGCCGTGCGGGCGCTGTCAATGGCCTCATGTTACCTGCATCGCCGGTTGCGGCAGTCCTACCGCCAATTGCAACTCCAGGAGCCACGCAAATCGAATCCAAACCATTCAGCACTGACAGCAGTCACGGATCCTTTCGAGGGAGTTCCTCCAATACAACTGGTCTCACCGGGACAGAGACAAGCTTCTCCGATGGAACTATTGTGATCGACGCCAAGGAAACACTAACTGCGATCCGGGGTTCAACTAATTTCGGGTCCAAAACCGTGAGTCAGCACCGCGTGAAACAAGGGAATACGCAAACCGTCCAGTCAGCGCAATATTGTTGGCTTGCCCGTGTTCTTCCTGACACTCTCCTGGTAGAAAACTTCAATGGTTTTCCTTCGGACGTTCAATTCGTGAGTGGCAAGGCTACTCAATTCGGTAAACATGATTCTGAAGACGAAGGCACGGGTTCCGAGTTTCTAAAAATCACGCAAACGAACAGTGATGTATTCGGTGCCTCTTTGAAGCGCAGTCGGCTGGTTGCAACATTTGGATCAGACCTACGCAACTCTACTCAACTTGTGGCGGCGACTGTTGAGATTTTTAACCCAATGAACGGAAGATTCGCGCGAGTTCCAATTGTTGACGTGGGCCCCGCAGAACATCTATCGGCGGAAATTGATCTAACATTAGCGCTGGATCAGTTCCTCAAGACTAATGGAAGCGCTCAGGTTCAGTTTCGAATCGTTGCGTAAGGTTGCAGCATGATCACGTTAGTAAGTCGTAACGCCGCAACTGATGATCTCGTTTTGACAAACGCAGCGAGCACTACAACGACGCGAACTTTATATGAATTACGAAACTGGAAGTTTCGGCTCGGCGTGGCCGAACTGGACAGCGGTCCAGATTAACCAAAAGCGATGAAGAATTGCTTCTACCGCAGGCGCCGATTCGCACAATCGGTCCTCACGATCCCGCTTCTTCTTCTTCTTGGAAATACACATGCAGCAAAACCGCCTGAACCTGAATTTGGCGTCCTTCGGGTTTGGTTGGCTAATGCTCGACAAACCTCCCATGTAGCCGGACCGGACGACATCATCGTCGTCGAGGTCAAAAATTTCTCCGGCTGGATAATCCGCCAAGTCGAGGTTCGCGGTTATTTCGCTGACAAAGCGATCGACTCGGCTTCGGATGACCTTAAGCGAATCGTCCGAAATCACGCGTTTGAGCTAGCAAGTGGCGCGGCGGACGCGATGGAAAACGCGATCGAAGGCGATGTATCCACGCTCAAATCGCTACTAAGTAGAGATGATTTCGACAAGTACGCCAAAGCCCTTCTTACAGCGGAAGGTAAATGGGCCGAGGGTCAGGATCAAAGCCTCAGATTTCGCTCGCTCAAGGGTCGGCGGGCACCCGAGCGGGTAATAGGGCCGTTATTTCAAACGGTACTCTTCGCTGATTTGCGTGATCTGCTTCCGCAGGACAATCAAAAGCTGCCGGATATTCCGAAGACCTTAAAACTCTTGGAAGATGTTCGAGAGTGCTCTCAACAGTTGATTCGCGCTGCCCGGGATCGATTGCACCCGAAGATCAACGACCTCGTTTTTGAAAATATCACGCCGCTCAATCCAGATAGTGCGTCGGTTGATCAGTATCTAAGACCCAAAGCCACTCCCTTATCCGACTATGAATGGTTTCGCTTTCGCATGGTCGAAGACAGTAAAGATGCGGACGCCTGGACAGAGCTGCGCCGTACTGGCCTGTATCAACATGATGTAAGTTTTACTCTTGTTACCACTCTTGGTGATCGCTCGATCCCGCTTCCCACGACAATCCAGCGCAATCTCGACGCTGGCGCTCTGCCGCCTGCGAACGCGGATCGGTTCCTTCTTGAAATAGCCTCGCCTCCCCGCACAGGGGTAGCGATCGGTGTTTTTGCACTTATCTTGTTTCTGCTCGTCGCACTTTGCATTTGTACCGACATCGTATCGGACACCAGCGGCGCGAGACGGCCGGACGGAATTCGACCTTACAGCTTGGCCCGAGGGCAAATGGCATTCTGGTTTCTTGTCATTGTTGGAGCATCGCTCTTTTTATGGATTGCCACCGATGCCTGGCACATTTTGAACGACACCTGTCTGTGGTTGATAGGTATTGGCTCTGGTACGGCACTTGGATCCGCAGTTATTGCAGCGACTGACTCAACCAAAGCTGCGGCTGGTTTGGACTACCCCCTCACACGCAAACGAACCGAAACCTTTAAAGCCTTCAAAACGAGACTAGATAAGCAGGTTCAAGCAGCTGGCACGGCACCGCAGGGCGAAACGCCGCAGGCCACCGATATTCGCCTTGCACGTCGCGCCGCTCTCGCAAAACAGCAGGAGGATGTTAAAGAGATGTCGCAATTCGCGCTACGGAGACTTTTCCATGATTGGCTCACCGACGGGGATCTTTACAGCTTTCACCGGTACCAGATGCTGGCATGGACGCTTGTTCTTGGTGTTTTCTTCATTGTGAAAGTTTGGTCTCGTTGGGAGTTGCCGACGTTTGATAACACGACTCTAGCTCTCCTGGGCATCACCTCTGGGACTTATCTCGGATTTAAATTGCAAGGGGCAAAATGATACGATCGTGCGATACGCATTGGCCAGCGGCCCGTCATGCCCGTTCGCAAAACGTAGGAGTTTATCATGAGAATCGTGTCAGCGTTTTCGAGCCCTTTTGCGAGCGACTAATTATCGCAAAGGGTTCACGGAATGAACTTCGAATCGCTGGGCCCTACAAGCATCTCCCTAATAAATCCAAACCACACTAAACTATGAACGAAGACAACACCGGAAAAACAACAAGCGCGGAACCAGCGAAGCACTGGAATTTTTTTCTCTCCGTCATACCCTATCTTGGCATAGCAGTACTCGCGGTTATAGGCCTTGGTCTCGCCGCCGCGATCGTCTGGGGCTTATTCAGTCCCACTTCTATTGTTCGCGAACTCGGCAACGCCGATTTGGCGCGAGGTGTAATCACATTCATTTTCGCCGTTGGCACTATTGGTATCGCGCTTCTCTTGACATTCGGTGCGTTGCTTGGCGGTCTAAAACCAGAGGATTTCGCGAATGCGAAGGGGGTTCTAACGGTTCTTATTGGCGTGTTCGGAACTATTTTAGGCTTTTATTTCGGCACTGCGAATGGAGGTGGACAGAAGCTAGATGTCGCAGAGATTAAGCTCGCCGATAAGCAACTGATTACCCACATCTCTGGCGGCACACGACCTTATCGCTATTCCATCACACCCAGTGACAAGGCCTTTGCGCCCATCGAGAACAAGGTATCAGATGACGGTTGGATTATCGAGACGCTACCCGAAGTTCCGAAACCAACATCGGTCCTCACCGTCGACGCGACGGACGACAAGGATCAGAAGGCATCACGGACGTTAAATATTCCAGGGGACGCAAAATCGAGCCCGACGCCTCCCGCAACCAAGCCAGAGACGGCACCGCCTAAGTAGGTGACCTCCACCTTCCAATGGCCGTACCCAAGCCGTTCAACGCAATCACAGCCACAAAGACCCTGAAAACCCCCAGCCATACCTAAGAAAACGCCGAAAAGAACATCTGCAAAGAGCAACATACACGCAGCTTAGCTGGAGTTATTCAACCCGCTGCCGCTTGCACTCACCGGAGCCGTGGCTGAGTTTGTTCTCGTTGGCCGTTTCTAGCGCATCTCGCGGCTTTTTCTCTTCATCACGGTGCCGTGATCCTCGCGACCTCTATGGTTCATCCAAGGCCTAACCATTCGGGCGTCGCCGCCAATTTTATGAACAAGACCGCGGCGCGCCCAATCATGCGCTGCATCACGTGAATAGATATCCGAACTGAAACCGAGCTTACCATGCATTTCTCTCCGCCAACGCTTCATCCAACTCTCCTCACCAATAAGCAACATCGGGTTCACGTGCAGGGCAGAATGAGCGCCCTCCTCGCGCTCAGACCGCGGCTCGGTATCCGGCGAACCGCAGCCGGCGCTCCGGTTTCGATTCCGTTAACCACGATATCGCAAGAAGGAAACTTCGATGCGTGGATCGAAGTGCAGTTTCCAACCGCTAGCGGACAGGTACCCGCCTCGCTCCTAGTGGACTCGGGTAACTCCACCATGATCATTCCTTACGGTGAGAGTCTGTCGGACGCGCCCGGATACACGGTGCTAGGTACCACCAATGAGCCGTGGGGTTGTAAGGCGAACGTCATGAGGGGGCCGGTGCAGATCATTACCTCGGACGGCAATACTTATCAGATCGATAATTGCGTCTTCTATGCTTGTATCGCGAACAACGCGGCCGGCGAACGAACGGCAAACTTCGGCACGGGGCGCGTCTCGCCGTGGTCGGCCAACGGATGGAACACCCCCGGCAGTCTCGGGGTGACCATGCAAAGCCCGCTTTCCTACAATACCGCTTATCGGTATGCCGAGTTCGCCTATGCCCCGGCGGAAACAATTTTCTCAAGCGCGGCGACGCCGCACGTCAACGATGGCTCTCTGTTGATAATGCGTGTGACCCCGCCGCCCGGGTTCACGATGCTGGAGATCATTCGAGATCTCGGATGGATGTCTGTGGTTCCCGCATCGATCGCGATCGGGAGCAACGCAACGGCATGGCCGGGAAGTATCGCCTCACCGATAGCGATGGTCGACACCGGAGGTGGCCCTGTTTTTTTGAGTGATCCCAACGGCGTTGTGTGGCGCGAAGCGTGGCCCGATCCTGTCCGTTGTCCGTGGTGGACGAGTGTGAATCCACCAGCATCGAAAAACTGCAATTGTGTAAGCGACCGATTAACACTCAGCCTTAAAGGGTCTGATGGGATGACCTCATACACCTACACCATTGATACCAGCGCGATGCCAGCTTCAGTGCAGGGACTCACCGCGGTTATGTGCGAGCTCAATGGATACATGATGGGGCAGGAAGGAATGAATATTGGCGGCATCACCGCACTCTTCAATCGCATCCTCATCGACTACGCAGGAACTCAGGTGGGGTTGGCGCCAAAATAGCCTAATGGCGCCTTGCTATCTATTGCGGTGCTGCCTTTGGAAAGAACACGCTTGCATTGATGCTCCTCGTTTAACAAACTCAGTATATTCAAGGGGGCGGCTCCGATGCAATTCCTTTCGTACGTTACATATCTCATCGATCTCATTGCCGCTGGCTTGATAGGCGTTTTCTTTCCGTATTTATTCGGCAAGAACCGACTGCCTCTTGGGCTCAACATCGCAACTGGCGCGGCACTCATTTATTTTGTTAAGGCGCGACCGAACTTACGGAAAGAACTTTTCGTGAGCCGTATATCACAAGTAGGGATCCAGCGTTGGGAATACTAGGCAAAAGCTTTCTTGACGCCGACTCGGGCCTTTGATCACATTTTCCGCAATCCGCCGATCACGCCAGAGTGAAATGACGATTATCCACCTGTCCGATTTGCACATCCAGGGCCCCAACTCCCGTCTTGATGTCCTGCAACCTGTTGAAGGAAAGGTGTTGAAACTTAATCCTGATGTCCTCGTTGTTTCGGGAGATTTCGTGGATACGCCAGACGAAGAAGCGCTCTATTACATCGCAGATACGCTTAGGGACCTCTGCAAAAAATGTAAACCGTGCGAGTTAATTGTCGTCCCTGGCAATCATGACTGCCGTGTTCGTGGAGTGTTTGCCTGGAAACAGCATCTCGCATTGTTTGAGAAAGCTTTTCCCAAGTGGTCGCGGCCTCGTCTGGTCGGTAAGAACAGAGAACGGAAAATAGCGTTCTTTTGCGTGGACTCCAATACAAATAACCCTCGGATCAATTTCGCCCGCGGTCGTTTCGGAGCAAAGGAACTGAGTCGGTTTAGGGCCGATCTTGCCAAGCTAGGAGAAGATTCCGCCTTTCAACACGCATTTAAGATTGCGGTGCTTCATCATCACCCTTTGCCAATCGCAGATTCGGACGATCCGCACGGGTATTTCACACAGGATGCTTTTCTCGGACTCGAGGATGCTGGCACCTTTATGCGCGAAATGCAGCGCGCGGGGATCCATCTCGTGCTGCACGGACACAAGCACTATCCTTTTTTTGCACGTATTCGACTGGGTGGCGGCGGTGGGCGCCAAGGGCGCGGGGGCGAATTAACCGTCTTGGCGGCTGGGAGCGCGTGCAAGCCCGAAACAATCGGCAACAGTTTCAATCTATTGAACTTTTCTGGAAAGGCTGTCACACTTAACCTGTATCAGCGCGCGAAGGTGGGAACGTTCGTAAGCGAAGGTGAACCTGTCCAGTTGATAGATTATGAAGCACTTCGCGAAGACGCCTATAGAGAGTTTTTCGAAGGCGGCGATGTCGGTCGCCAAGGAGGAACTGAGGAGCAACGCTGCATCATGGGAGCAACTGAGGAGCATCACTGGATCATTAATGAACACGGTGATTGCGAACGTGTTTCCGAGTATAGAGACCTTAAAATTCTTTCAGGAAAGTCTCCCGTCGAATACTTACCAGTGAAGAAGGCTAGCCTTCATGGAACTTTCGCGGGATATGATGTGGAGACGATTGGAAAGGGGCACGGCAAACCTACTTTTCAAATCGAAGGCGACAGAAAACGCGACGGTGAGTTGGTCGGCCGCATCAAATTCGCCACACCACTTACTGATCAATCGCTCCCACTTAGTTATCAAGAAAGCTTCCGCATATACAATGCCTTTGCCATGGACAAGCAGCAGCAGCGCCGGATGTCTGGTGAGGACGCGCCCGAATTTCTCGTTATCTCAGTAAAGCATCCTGTGGACAAAATGCTGATTAGCGTCCAATTCCCGGAAGCGACACCAGCAGAGAAATCGCTAGCGGGACGGAAACGACCGTTCCCGAGCATCGACATGAACGAAATCCGAGCGCATGTTTTGCGTAAAGAGGAGGACACAGAATTGCCGAATCACGTCGAACAACATTGGTGTGAGGAGCACCTGTACGTGTCGCCCCAAACGCGTATCGCAATCTTGCCGGTATTGAGGCCACTGCCGAACCATTCTTATGGATTGGCTTGGGGTTTGCCAGATGCGCTTGTGGAGAATGATCTGCCTCCGCGCACTGAGGGCAAAGCGGAGGAGATTCGTCAAGCCCTGCTCGCGTTGCCTCCCCGCGATCCCGGGGGCAATAAGCTTCAGGCGGTCTTTTCTAGTTTTATGGCCGAGCTCGCGCAAATCTATCGACCGGGGTCTAAAGAGCGAATGGAAATTGGCTTGATGGTATTTGATGCGGCGCAGAATCGTCTGCGTTATGTGGCTGGGCAATTCAATGATCGGTATTGGGACTACAAAATGATCCTTGGGCAAGGAATTGCTGCCCGTGCCCACAAGCTCAACGAGGCTCTCCTGTATGTTCGCAAGCGTACCCCGCCGCGAATGGATTTTAGTTCGTCGGGGCCACCCGGGGTGGCGCCAGATGAAGTCCTGCTCTGCGTTCCGTTGCGCTTTCCGATCAACGTTAAGAACGGTTGGATCTTAGGAGTGGTCACTCTTAGCTCGACTTCGGCGGCCTCGGAACTGCTGGATCTCTACGAAAATCAAGAAGAAGTGGCGCGAATAACAGAATCCTTCCACGAAGACCTCCTGAGGTTGCGTATCTTGCCGGCCCTCAATCAAGCATCCGAATTGACAGTTTACACCAAAATATTGACAACCGATACCCCTTCGGCATAACATAATCCGATAGTATGGCAATAGAGATTCTACGGGTTACCGAGCGCGATCCAGGAGCGAAGGCTTACGACTTTAACATCGTTGCAACCGAAAAGTCCGAAGCGCCTAGGTCGATCCTCAGTGAGCTCGCCGAGTTGGTCGCGATACGGCGTTCGGTCAACGAGGTCGAACCAGAGGTGCTTACTCGAGGCGCTCAAGCGGATAGCGCGTAAGCTGAATGCCATTCTTGGTCCGCTAAGACGGTGTGGCCTCGAACCTAAGCCCCGCCTTTGCGTCAAGTCTTGACCCCTTAGCTAGGAGTTTTTTTGCGCGCTAGGCCTGATTGTTCTAGAGCCGACGCTTTGCATCCGGTCTCGCCCCAACCCCGCACGGACTCAGGGGTAGTGGCTCAGTTTGAATCCAACAAAGAAATGATTTCGTCAATCGACCATACATGATCGGAGATTCCGGCTTCCATTGCGGGCGTCACGCGCAGCGATTGGTGAATGCGTCCGAAGTTGTAATACATGTAATGAATCGCAACAGCGTGTTCGTGATTTTCCAGCTTCTTTGAGTGTCCGTTTGTGAGCCGTGTAAATCGTCGCATGGACATGCGCATCGTGAGATTCTGCCGCTCGACACAGGACGTAGAAACGTGATTGTGATCGGGATTGCCGCTGATTACCGCCTTGCGTGCTCCCATGCAGATTGCCGGACTGTAGCGCGTTTCTGGCCCCTGCTCTGAGTTGCCATAAATCTTTTGCAGCATTGCGTAATCAATTCCCGCTCCGAATGCATCTTCGACCGCGCTTAGATATGCGCGGTGGCCGTCTGTTGTCGGTTGCACGCGATGCGCAAGACGTTCCGCAAGATCGTGCACGAAGTGATACGCGCATCCAGCATCGCGTTGGCCAATGAACCAGCACGGAACGAGCTTTGTATCAGGGTCTAGTGCAACCCAAGTCCAAACGTCGCCCGCGCCTTTCGCTTTGTGCTCGACGTGGCAATTTTTCTCTTTCGCATAAATAAAGCTCCAAATCTCATCGCACTGAATGCGCTTAGATTTCAGATTTACGAATGCTTTGTCCTGATAGTCGGAACATGCTCGACCAAGATCGCACAAAAGCTTATCAATCGTATTGCGGGACGCTCCCGTCATTCTGGAAATCGAACGCATGGAATTGCCTTCGACTAAAGCCGCGACAATCTGTGTCCGCTCCTCAGTGCTTAGCTTGTTCATACGGGCATCATGCTTGCCCGTCTAAGCAAAGTCAAGAACCTTTTTTGTTCTTCTTTTTGAACAAGTCCCCCGTGCCTTCTTCGGGATACGGAGAATTTGGCAGCGGCTTTTTTTCTTCAGGTCGATTCACGAAATGACGCTCGTATTCAAGAATGAGTTCTTTCGATGACTTGTCCTGAAACCGCCTCTGTTGTTTTTCACTTTCAAGCATGGGTAATAATGAATTTCGGTATGTGTTTGTGCTCGAACGTAAATCCTTCTTCAGAAATCCAGCGTAGTTTCGGTGCGCTTTTTGTGAGTAATCCGATGTGAATCTTGCCTCCGACAGTCGGTATTGATGTCGCGAATTGTTGGGCTTTTATCATCGCGTCCACAAGGAAATAGACGAAATCTATCCCGGCCTGTTCAGATAAGCTTCCCACATCAGGAAACAATCGTGTGACGCCGCCCGAGTCCTTCTCGAAAAGATCGAATTTCTTGTCCCAAAAGTTGGGTTTTGGAATGTCGATGGCTGGATTGATCGAATGAACATGCGCCTGCGCTTCATCAAAGTAATCGTTTAGAATAGCCACCGCGCGCTCCCGAATCGCCCAAAAGGATGATGAATCTATGCCATTTACGATTCGCTGTATCACGTCGTATTGACCACCAAAAATGACGCTGTAATCGCCACGCTTAACCGAATCGATCACGTCACAAGCAAAATCTGCCTTTTTGTAGTTATATGCGAAGTTGGTCCGCCAAAGCTCCGGCTGTCGGTGCTTGGCAGAATATCCCGACAAAATGACTTCCATTACCGCGCGCGCTGTTTTTGTCGGAACCTCTTTGTCATAAATTGCCATGACAAAATCCCTAAACTGCCGCGCGAGCCATCCCATCGTATAATCTTTTACTCGTTTTTTGATTTTGGGCTGCATCAAAAACGTATCGATGATCTGCGCAATCGTTGTGTTGCCGATGCGCGACGTTCCCGCAAACAAAGCGCAAGCATTAAACGGTGTCAGATCATAAAGCTTGGTAACGCTTGGAAGTTGATCTATCGGTCTGTTTGTAGCCTTTTCCCAGATTTGTTGGGCGCGTTGAAGTAAGGGCTTTCCGCTCGCATCGATCTTAAGAGTGCCGGTCTGCTCAAAAAAGACCGAGGTTATATCGTACGGATGGACTAGATCGGTGCTGGTTGTCGCGAGGCTGTCACATCCGACGACGATGAAATCTCGCGCGGCGAGACTCAGAATTGTCGTCACGGAGTCTGTTGCCAACGAGCAACGGCAGCCCGACGAGCAATTTCGGCGCGACGATCTGCCGATAAATTTGCTGCCCTCGCTTTTCCACCTTTGCTTCCACCCAACTTGCCTAAAATTGAGGCTGCCTGGCTCCGAATTTTCTTTTCGTCGGCTTTGGAGAGACCAGAAACGACATTTTGCGGGATTGGTTGCCCTGTAGAAAGAGACACAATTCGAGCGGCAGTTTCTTTGAGGTCTTTTATCCTTTTCCGCTTGCGTGAACGCGCAGGCATGGTGCATTATGCTTGAACGTCTATGGATTGGCAAGTATATTCTCACTGGAATTCAAACTGAGTCGCCTGCGGGCGTCCAGTAATTATTGGATCGCCCTTCATCGCGGATGTGGCGATCTACAGCCCTCGATCTTGGTCAACGCTCTTCTCGATGTCGATACCTTTGCGACTTCCAGCGAGTCGAACGACCTTCAGGAATAGCTCGCGCCCGCACGAGGATCGCGCTGGATTCGTTTTGATTCGCTGGACGTGTTCTGACTGCTGAGTAGCAGGAGTGTTCTGACTATATCCATCTGCCTCGCTAGGACTCGAACCTAGACAAAGAGATCCAGAATCTCTGGTGCTACCATTACACCACGAGGCAAAGGCAGCGAAAACCTAAAGCCGCTTTTCGGCTCGCTGCAAGTCGTGCAAGGCGAACGCCGGAAATTATCGGCTTCGTGCGCGCGTGGTCAGCCAGATTTCCGCGCCTTCCCGAGCTGCTTCCACTTCCAGGTCGCGGCCGCTTTCCACCACCAAGAACCGCGCGCGCTCCAGCATCTCATCGATTTTGTGATCGTCGTGTTGGGGGTCGTGATGGAACAAAAATAATTTCCGCACCCGCGCTTCGAGCGCCAGCGAGACTACGCGGCTCAACGCACCGTGCCCCCAGCCGATATGTTCCTGATACTTCTCATCCGTGTATTGGGAATCGAGAATCAGCACGTCGGCTTCTTTGAGAAATTCCACCAGCTTCGATCGGTCGACCGCTGCCTCAGCGCGCGCTTTCTCCGGACGTGTTCCATCGCGCGCCGCCAGTTTTAGCTTTAACGGCTCGAAAGGTTCGTTGTCGGGCAAAAAGGCAATGGAACCGTCCTTGGTGAAAAGCCGGTAGCCGACGCAAACTCCCGGATGATTCAAAAATTTCGCGTGGACCCGCGCTTTTTTACCGATCGAAAATTCCATTTTTTTGAGTTCCTCGATCTTGATCGTTCCTGGCAGATCGCGCCAGCTCACCGGAAAAAACGGGATCTCCATTTGCGTGGCCAGAACGGTGGCCAGGCCGGCCCGCGCGCCCTGGTATCCCAGAACGCGGATCGAGTTTTTGGGTTTGTAAGCAGGGAGAAAAAACGGCAGGCCCTGGATGTGGTCCCAGTGCGTGTGAGTGAGCAGCAACGTCAGATCAATTGGCGCGGTTCCGAATTCGTTTTCCAAGGCAAGGCCCAATTCGCGAATTCCGGAGCCGGCGTCGAGCACGATAATTTCGCTATTGGTGCGAACCTCTACGCACGTGGTGTTTCCACCGTAACCAATTGTCGATGGACCGGGAACGGGGATCGAGCCGCGCACTCCCCAGAATTTTAATCGCGTCGATGGCGGAGGAAACTTCAGGGCACGCGAATATTTAGGGGACAGTTTTCGTCGCGGCCGCGCACTGCGCTTGATCGCTGCCGCGATTTTTTCCCACTTCAACGGCTTGACGAAATAATCATCGACCCCGGCGTCCAAAACGGCCTCGCGATCGACATCATAATGCCGTCCGGCGGTGATGATCATCTTGGCGGAAGGAAGTTTTTCCCGGATCGCGCGGCACACTTGCAGGCCACTGAGCTTTGGCAGCAGCAGGTCACAAACGATCACCTTAGGCCAATACTCGAAGGCAAGTTCAATCCCGCGCGCGCCCTCCTCTGCTTCGATTACATCCCAACCCTTCCCCGCGAACAGACGCGCCATGCTTTTACGGCTTTCAACATTGTCCTCGATTAACAGTACCGTAGCCACAGCGCGGGATTCTGGCACGCAACTCCGGCGAAACCAAGAGTTTTTAGGGCGACACGCTCAGCGCTTGGGATTCAAGACTAGAGGGGCAAAATAAACTGAATCTCCATTTGCCGAATAATCGATGAACAAAAAGGCCACCGCGCTATTTGCGGTGGCCTTTTAGCAAACTGATCTGCAGATTAACTAGTCTGTCGCCTGCGGAGAAATGACGGAAGGAGGGCGAGCAAGCCCGCGGTGCACACACTGAAAATGGGAAGCAGCGCGGACATCTCGGGAACTGGCACCGATACGTTTCCGATATTTGCAATCTTGCCGCCGTCCTCTGGGCCGCCGTTGCGAGTTGCCTGTGCAGCGAACTGCCCTGTGGTTAGCTGATTCGTGTTGTTAGCAACTGAGAATATCCCGAGAGAATGAGGCCCGATAATCGCAGTTGGTCCATTGTATGTCCAAGTCAGATTTAGAGCGTTTGGATTGTCATGTATACGAGCGTAGTCTGCGGGATCGATGAAGTTAGGAGTCTGGCCCAGGAGCGAAGACGAGAACTCCCATCCGGCGGGCTGCATGTTCGAGCCAGGCACGAAATTGCCGAAATCGTAAATGGTGAAGAAATCTCCGTTCTCTAGTGGCCTACTACCTTGAACCCTTTGGCCCAGCATTACGTTGGCGGAGTAATTCCAAGTGAAATCGCCCCCGCCCCCGGTAATGGAACTAAGAGTTGGTATCACATCGGCGTAGGCCGCGATCGTCATCGCGGCGAACGCTGCCAAGCCCAGAATGCGCGTTTTCCTCATCGTTTTTGGAAAGTTCGCCCCAGTGATGATGATTGTCAGATTATTGGCCCTCCTATGTCAATGAATTTTTCGGCTAGATCTCGTTTTTTTCCGTAAGGCATGCAAATAGTGAGCCCCTGCCTTATCCTCTGTTTTTGATGAGTTATCTGGCCCCCGCAAGTATCTCCCGCAGCGCCCGCACCCTTCCCTGGCCCACCTTCCTGCTGCTTGGCATGTGGACATGGGCCATCTGGAGTTGCGCGGAGCATTGGCAAGGAAACCCGAACTATTCCTACGGTTGGGCCGTCCCGCCGCTCGCTCTCGGATTTGGCTTGCGCCGATATTGGAAATTGAATGAGGCGCGACCACTCGAGTCATACCTCGCCGCGCCAATGCCTGCCGGCACGCAAATTTTCGCCGCCCTGAGTTTTGGCGCGCTCGTTTTTCTTCTGGAATATTCGCGCGAACAAATGTGGCATCCGGAGATTGTTCTCTGCGCGATTTGCTTGCTGACGGTAACATCGACAATCGCTGTGTTGAGAGGCCTCGGCGGCAACGATGTTGCACGGGTTGAAATTTTTCCTGTGCTCTTTTTCTTGACGGCGGTGCCGTGGCCGCCGCGTTTCGAACAACCGATCACGAGCGCGTTGATGGGCTGGGTGGCCGCGGCGACCGCAGAGTTGCTTCATTGGCTCGGCATCGAAGCGCAAACCTCGGGCGCGGCTATCGCGCTGAGCTCGGGTCTGGTGGGCATCACGGAGGCTTGCAGTGGAATTCGGTCGCTCCAGGCCGGAATCATGTTCGGTCTCGCAATGGGCGAATGGTTCTTGCTCCGTCCGGTGCGCCGCGTCGTCTTGCTGTTGCTTGCGATCGTTCTGGCTCTGACGACTAATCTGGCGAGGACGCTGGCCCTCTCGCTGCAAGCGGAATGGCACGGCGTCAATTCACTCGACCGCGTTCATGATTTTATCGGCAATACCATGATCACGGCGCTGATCGTTGGGATTTGGGTAGCCGGGAAGCTTCTGGCGCCCCGCGTGAACCCGCGGCCTCTCCCGCCGGCTACGGAAATTGCCGGACAGGCGCGGCGCCTTCTCGCTAACGTGAGAACCCAAGCGCGGCCCGTCTTCGGTCTTCTTCTGCTCTGTTTCCTCGCTGGGATCATTTGCGCGCGCGCCTTTTACGCCCGGCTCGAAGCGCAGGATCGAACGCAGACGGCGCCTTTCTTTACCGCGCGGATCGACGCCGGTGCGAACCGGCAGGCACCTATCCCGCGTGACATCTGGAACGAGTTGCGTCCAACCAGCGGGGAACATGTTCGACGGGAGAGCCCCGAGCTGCTGCCTGGTGGGGGGGATTGCTTTCATTTTTTCTGGAAACCGTCGGCCTGGAACCGTTTTGCGCTGGTGCATCGCCCAGATATTTGCATGCCTGGCGTGGGATGGAAGCCCGACGGGGAGGCTGAGCCTTTTGACGTTGCGCTCAATGGTCGCTCCATTCGCTGCTACATCTTTCGATTTCAACGCGGCAATGCCCATGCTTTGGAACTTTGGGGCGCATGGCGCAACGGCGAAGCGGTCCCGCTCGACTACCAGCCCGCTCAGGTTCTCGGTGCGGCCGTTCCTCCGTTGTCGCTGCACCTTGAAGGCAAAAGACGGTCAGCTACCGAGATCATAACATGCAGCGTGATCGCCGACGGGACAGCGCCGCCGCCGGAGGTAGCTGTGGCGCTCCTGCAATCTGTCTTCCAATATAAATCTCAATGAGCGAAGCAGCATCGAGCCCGTCCCCCCCGCGCCAAGAGCGCCGTCCGCCTCCTTCATCACGAACAAGGCGGGCGATCGTGTGGAGTTTAATTCTTGTCGTGCTGCTGACCGTTGCCTTGGGGGCAAGACCTGTTTACCACTGGCTAAAAGCTCGGCGCGCAGAGCAATTTGCTGCCGCAGGCGATGCCTTCGCCCAGGCTGGCAAATGGGATGACGCTGCGCAAAGATATCGCGCCGCGCTGCAACTTGATCCGCTTGGCTACCGCGGATTGGAAGGCGCTGCACGTCTCGCTACCCGCCTTGGCCGCCCGGAAGCTGTCGATCTTTGGGAGCAGGTCCACAAGCTGCCGCAGTGTACGACGGCCGATCGGCAGGAGTATGGCGAGCTTCTGGTAAAACTGGATCGGTTAATTGTCGCTCAAAGAATCATCGAGCGATTGCTCAAGACCGATCCAGACACTCGGACGCTCGATCTCGCCTCCCGCTATTCCCAAAAAACGGGCGATAGCGACAAAGCGATCAAGTTCGCCCGTCTGGCGGTCAAACGCGCGCCTAACGATCCGGCGGCGCGCTTCCAGTTGGCCGATCTGCTCGCGCAAACAGCGGATTTGGTTCAGCGAGCGGAAGCGCGCAAGCTCCTTTGGGAACTCGCAGGCAGTGACGGCATTTACAAGAGACCGGCCATCGAGGCGATCGCACGCGCGCCAGAGTTATCTGGTGACGAACGAAATCGCATCCTGGAAGCGCTCGATACTCTTTCTCCTCCGAACATAACAGACGCTTTGCTCGCGTCCGACTTGCGTATCCAACTTCATCCCGAAGATGCCGACCGAATCTACGACGAGACGATCGCGCGCTGGAGCCGGGGCGAAATGGCAGGTTTGATCCAGCTCGGTCGATGGCTCAATCTCCACCAACAACCCGAACGCAACCTCTCGTTGTTCTCGGTCGAACAGGCGCTGAAAAATAACGAGCTTTTCCTGACGCGACTCGACGCCCTGGGAATTTTGCAGCGCTGGAACGAAATAGACGAGCTTTTGACTCGCTCCGATCTGTCGTTTGACCCCTGGGTCGTGGAAAGCTTTCGTGCCCGGACCGCCCAGGAGCGAAATGCGACGCTCGATGCCGAGTTGCATTGGAGCCACGCCGTCGGGCTTGCCGCGGGCGACCCGTTCAAATTGCGCTTCGTCGCGAGTTTCGCGGAACGGAGCCTCGCTACCGCGGCCGCCCTAAAAGCCTATGAACAACTGGCCAAGTTTCCCGAGCACGCAGCTTTTGCTTATCGTGGAATCCAGCGACAAAGCCAACTAACCGGCGAAGTCTCGGCGCAACTTGCTGCTGCGGAAAAAATTTCTGCGCTCGCGCCCGGCGATCCGGATGCCGCCGATCAGCGTGCTTATCTCAACCTCCTCCTCGAGACCGATGTCGAAGCAAATCTCGCGACGGCAAAAAAGCTGGCGGAAAATTACCCGAACCGGCTTTCGTTTCGCGTAACCGCTGCGTTGGGTTATCTCAGACACCACGACGCCGGCTCGGCGCTTGCTCAGTTCAAAGCGCCGGCGCCAATTGACTGGAAGCG
>DATMPQ010000296.1:0-7079 GCA_035567015.1 Chthoniobacterales bacterium
TTGCGCTTTCCCTCTTCGAACCAGAGAAAGCTGTTCCTGCACTCGCTCAAACTTGTCGTGCCTCTCATCCCGACCCGCGTAACCCGGCACGCTTTCCAAATGGTTCTGTAACAGTCCAAAGACTCGCTCAATCACTTTGCCGCGCGGAAGTTTGGCGTGACAAAATTGAAGCCCGAGCCCCCGCAATCCCATTTCAGTTTGGAACCAGTTAATCTCGTCGCGGCGACCATGCAGGAGTCGCGCAGTTCGCCACATCCCATTCTCATAATAGAAGCCCCGTCTTGGGAGCCCGTAGGTGTCAGCAACTATCGTCGTGAGGTTGCGAATATGATGCGCGGTGTAATTGCGCTGCGGAATGAGCACATACCCGAGAATGAACGTGGTGCGGACATCGCACATGGCCAGGAACTGGCCGCGTACGAGTTGAAAACCTTCGTCGCTCTCGGTGTAATAGTAGTTAGGCAACGTGCAATCATCCGCCTGAAACGAATCGCCGGCGTGGAAGGTCGATGGATCGCGATTGATGTAAGCGCCATTCAGCTTCGCTTGTCGCGGACCGCGGTGATGATCGCGTAGCATTTTCACCTTGTTCGTGATCAGCTTGCGAATACGGCCTGGCACGTACGATTTCCTAGCCGGAGTCGAGGTGTAGTGCTGCGACACGCGGGTGCCCAAAAGACCCTTTTCGCGGGACTCTCGCCAAGCCTGCGCGAGACCTCCGCCGGAACGCAGCGATTTCGCAATAAGCGCGTGTTCCTCTTCCTCGGAGAACTTAGGAGCCGGTCGCCCCGGATTTTTTCTTCGAGCATCGGCAATGGCAGCCGGAGTGCGACCACCGACAATCCAACGCTTTAGCTTCCGCTCGAACTGAAGTTTGATCCCTTTTTCCGATTTCCCTAGAAACGATGCGTTCTCGAAAAGAAATTTCAGCGTCGTGCGTTTGACCACTCGCGGTTTAGCGGTGCGTTCAGCTTCTCGTTCGTAACGCTCGAACGCATAAATCCAGAGACAATCTTTCTCGAGCTCGGTCGGTTCGGCAGGGTTCGCGAAGGACGAAATCAGTTCCTGCAGAGGCCGCAACGCAGTCGGAGCGTACAGAATGCGTTTCCGTAGTTCCGGTTTCCGCGCCGGCCATTCATCAAGATAGATTTCCAGTCGTCCCCAATTTTCCGCGCCGCCATCGCGGTTCAATGTGCGTCGGAAGAGTCGGCGCCAGTGCCGTGTCGATATGCGGTGACCGAACGTTTGGCGATATTGTTCAACGCCGAATTGTTCAAATTCACCGCTTTTTAAATCGACGTCGTTCATCCGCACGAGTGCAGGAGCGAGAGCGCGCTTTAGCATTGAGGCGCGCCCGATTGCCTTTTCACAAAGCTGGCTCAACGGATATCGCGGTTGCCAGAACGGCGACGGCGATGCCAATAGGGCATCAATTGTTGTTTTCCGTCGTGCGGCGGCTTCATCGAGCGCCACCAAGATGTTTTCCGGAAGAACATCTTTCGACCATGCTCTCGCCTCGTTTCCGAAGACGACCTTCGTTCCGGTCGGCGAGGTGTGCTTCAGTGATTCCAGAACGCTCCGCTTTGGCCGCTGAAGCACAGTAGCAATCTGACCCGCCGTCGAAATTTCCCGACCCATGCTCTATAATGTCGACTTTCACTATAGTTAAATGCGTGTCAACCCCGAACTTTGATAGGCTTCGGTCGTGGCGACAATAGACCTCCCAAGAATCATTTCCCTGGAGGTGATCAGGCTCCTGCGAATGGAACGAACTCGGCGCCAAATCTCGATGCTCCGCCTCGCACAGAAATCGGGCTTATCGGTGGCAATGATCAGTTACGTCGAACGCGGAATGAGACACCCGACCTTAGACACACTGCTTCGAATCGCGATCGCTTTGGATGTCGACCTGTGGAAACTGCTTAAGCAAGCGTCAAAGCGCCGCTGAACGCTCGTCCTTGATGTAGCGAAAATTATGAGAAGTGATTGTTTGAATAGATTAACAGCCTGCGTGGTATTAACGAACGTTCTGGGATCATCCCGGCGTCAGTGCAACGAGGCCACGAGAACGTGACTGGATAAACACGCGCAATTCAGGATCTGAAGAAAGCTCTCCACCTAGAATTATTAATATTGCTTCGGGGCATTCGGTCGCGTGATCTTTCGCAATGGCAGCTTGATTGACATTATCGGTTGGGCTTGGTGACGGCGGACCGTCGGGATGGCTATGCCATTCGCCCACATAGTGTCTTTGCCGGTGAAACCGTTCGAAAAGCTGACGATAAAACTTTCGCAAACCTTGGACTCCACGGTAGAATTCATTGCGAGATCCCTTCGAGTCTTTAGACACTGGCGCCAAGCCGACTACGATTGCTTGCCACCCGTCCTTAGAATAACGACCAATCAGTGACGTTCCGACTTCTACCGGAGCATGGCTCTTTGCAAGCGCCAGCATTTCACGAAAACACTGCTTACGAATGACAACAGAATACCGTGGCGATTCAGATCGCCATCGAAGCGGAGGGCGCCTGCTCATCTATATCGATGAAGCCATACGAGTTCGACGATGTTTTGTCTCGAAGAACCTGGTACGATATCGCTGCGTTTAAAAACAGCCGCGGTTCCATCGGACACTATCGGAGCGATAATCAGTCGATCGAGCAAATCGATTGCAGCAGAGGACATCATCCAAACGTGATCGATTCGTGCTGGAAATGTCGGATGCCAACACCCTGCACCAGGGATAATTTGTTCCTCTTTATCCGGCACTCGAAAGTACTCGGTCGGTGAAATTGGGGTTTTTCCGTCTTGAATGTCGCGAAACAGTCGTCGCCCGACTTTGCGGCAGGAAGCGTGTTTTCCTGAGATGCAGAAGGTAAGAAAACGAGCGCCAAAGCTGAGAAAGAAACTCGCTAATCGTTTCTGCGACTCGTATGCAAAACTATTCAACCAAATGAAGGCGGCTTCACTAGCCGTGCAGTCAATCAGCAAATCAGAATCGGCCAAACCTTTACTTGCCGCTTTGCTCGGTCCATCCGTTAAAGGCTGAAGCGGTAACGTAGCGTGGTACCCTACGATTTCAGATAGCAGGTTGCCGGAACTTAAGCGGAGCGCAAGCGCCTTCGCCTTACTGGTACGCAGCATCGTCCCGTCAAGTGTGTGTCGGCTCTGATTGCCGAACTCGAATTGATCCCCATCTAACAACCGTAAGTTTCGCACGCCGCCGCGCGCTAAGGCTTCGGCGGCTACACTGCCGATCGCGCCGCAGCCGCACACCATGATTTTTTGTTCGCGTAGATTGTTAGAAAAGGCGCCGCGTGCATAGTGCCTTTCTGCAGAAATATTCGTCGACGATCCCCACGGTAGTTGTTCGGAAGGCCCGAATTTACCGTCTTTTGTTAGCGCTGCCCAGCGGCCAATATGTTTATTCTCGTGACGCAGCTTAAAACTTTTGGCCTCGGCAAAAATCGTATCGATGAAAAGCGGCTGCCAATGAACCTCCGATGAACTGTCACCGAATCGATTTGGTATCGGAAAGCCAATCAACAGCACGCCCCATTTTGCTGAATCATTCTCTAGCCTCCACACGAGGTTCAGATTCTTGTCGAGATCAATCCCTGTTCGCTTACACAGCTCCGATAGCTCACCGTACGTTTGCGCCGGGCGTGCCGATGATAGCGAATATCACCTAACAAAACCCACCGTCCGTGTAGTATGGCCGCATCGCGCGTTGCGTACGTTGAAAATTGTGGCTCCCAGACCAAATCGCCGCTGTCTGTCAGAAACTGCGTCGCGAGGTAACACCGAATGCTTGGCGGACGCGCAAGAACTGCTTTGCCAGACTGCCCAACTCGGTTCTTCCAAAGCTCAAAAGAGGTTGTCGTTTCGACAAAGAAAATCGGGTCCTGGCAAGGAATCGATTTAGCGAGGATTTTTCGGCTGAAATCGGGAAGCTCGTATGGATGTTCTGGTTCAACCAGGTGTCCAGTGGCGGCGTCAGCTAACCACGCTATCGACCATTCGATGTATGTTCGTAACTTTGTTTTGTCGTACTTCGCTTCAGCGTCAGGCGGCAAACACAGCTTATGTGATTCGGCATCCTGGTGGGGGAATCCTCGAATTGTTTCCTCCAAAGAGTAGATTTGAACCGGTTGCAACGGAAAAGTCGGAGGTATCTCGACGCGCAGCAAGGCGCGAGTAGGCAACCCTTCTTTGTTCTCGGGAACAGGCGCTGTGCACTGGAATTCAAATATCCCGTCGGTGCGGCTTTTTAATCCTTCGGTGATATCGACTAGCTTTGAGTCGACAAGAACTTCGTACGTCTTTTGAACGACAATTGGGATCTCAACTGAAGTCGACACTCAACCGTATCTGCGCGGCGTCAGGTCTCCGGTTGATGATTTGGGGCTAATAAAGGGCCCTTTCGACTTCGTGCCACCACCGTCATCGTCATCGCTCTCGAGACCGTAGGTCGCCGCCAAGTCACCGTTGTCGTGCTGGATGCCGCTCCGAGTTCCGTCGCGATAAATATCAAAAAAGTACGACATCCGATCTGCGCCGGTATGGACAACGTTATCCCGGCCGGCATGATCAACATATAGTTTTTCAGCATCTTCGTGGGGATGATCGTGGTCGCTTTCCTCCCTGAGCGGAGCTGAAATTACGATATACTCGGGATCAATCGTATTCAGCGCGTCGAGATATGGCTCGTCGCCTTCATTCTCCATAAAGAACGTGCGAGAGCCATGGTGTGATGCCCCAAGTGCAAACGCGCTAAGTCGGTCGCGGTGATATTTTGTGATGTGATTTTCGAACGCTGCTTTATCGGCATCGCCGGGAATAAATATCCAATTCTTGCCCTTGCCGAACTTCACCACTGCACATTGTTCGTGAATGCGGCGATAACGCTCATCCGCTTGTTCGTCGTTTACTTCATCTGTGAGGTATTCTGCCGGCCCCAGCACGTAGTATTCTATCTCCCCCAGTTGCTTGGCATCGCGACTCCCCTCCAGCAGGACCTCCTCTCCGCCATCTTTTTTAACTTTCTCGATGGCTGCTTTCAGCGTTGCATAACATTCTCCGTATTTCTTGCTCGGAACATGCCCCGAATGCCAAATTTCCTCGACGTTGACCGTGTCGACTAGAGTATCGACGCCGCAGACATGATCGTCGTGCGGGTGAGTATTCACAAACGCCGTAAGCGGCTGATCGCCTAGAAGGTCTTTAACCAACCGGGGGACGTCGATACCGCCATTTTTGCGACCCATGTTTATGTCGACAAGGAGAACTTTGAATTCTTGACCATTGGCGGCGAAGACCAACGCGCTTGCGCCCTGAGCAACGTAGAGGAATGCAACTCGCAGTAGTACGTTATTTCCGGGCCACAAAATGCGCCTTGCGACATTGTCTTGCGCCATGGCCCTATCTCGCGCCATCTTGCTGGCTGTCAATAAGGCGTTCCGCTGTCGAAAGAACCTCGCGGACATAATAGCAAGCACGCTGCTTCGCTCGCCACCACATGATGAGCAATAAGACGCTACCGCCAACAAGCGTTTCAATTTTTTCCCGAGCTGGCCACAGCTTTATACCTCCCCAGTACATGGCCGCACCTAAAAGCAATATGCCAATGCAGACCAGGGTGAACATGGCGCGGTGATATGCGTAAAGCCCGTTGAATTTCGCGACGCGATTGTTGCCGCTCGTTTCAGCCTTCTGCATCGCATACAGGAATAGCGATCTGTCGCTGGCTCCCGATCCGACGCGCTCGGCTAATTTTTGTTTGATCCTTTTGGCCGCATCTGTAGGTAAATAGCGCCCTCCCAGTCCCTCGTTAAGCGCCCTCTCTGAAGCCCGCCCGCCCCACGTCCATTCCAGCACCGGTTCGATCAAACTGGAAATCGCTTGTACGAGATGACCTATGAATACCGCGAGCGCCGTCAGGCATATTACCGCGAAGGCCTCCGGAAATTTGACTGCAGCAAACCGAACAACGAGAGCGGGAAATCCGATACTCATCAAAGCGAGGAGGAGCGTTCCAGGAATTAAGATGCCGAGAACGTCGTAGAACTCGAACTTGTCGCTCATATTTGATCCCGTGCCATACTGCGCATTTCAGCAAACTAATCAATTACGTCGGGCGCCTGATTGAATCCTTGCTTGTGTCTCGTCAGGCATTACAAGCACTCAAAGTCCAGAATAGCCCGCGCACCTCACACCCGTTCCGTTCGCTAAATATTTGAGTCGTTTTTGGCTGCAGCATGTCCAAAACCGCGCGGCTTCCCTCGTAAAAGTGTCCATAGGGGTGTGAAGCGGTTTGGACACGGAAAAAGCTCAAATCCAGAAAAAGTACTCAAATATTCTGTAAACGCCCCGCGATTTCGCGCTCCATAAGTCCCGTATCTTCAGGCTCTTTGGGGCTGATTCGGGCTGATTCGGCCTTTCCGCGAAAGTACTCAAATATTCCGTAAATGCCCCGCGATTTCGTGATTCGTAAGTCGCCAATCTTCAGGCTCTTTCAGGTTGTTTCAGGCTGTTTCGACCTTTTCGCGGAATTACTCAAATATTCCGCGAAGGTACAAACGTGTACCTTCACGGAATATTTGAGTACTTTTGGCGTGTCCAATGTCCGAAAACTCTGCCTGGAATGGATACTGGAAGTCGTTTCAGCTACGAGGGCGGCGCACTTGGGCAGACGCACCAGCTGAGATCAATCATTCCACTTTAAGCGTCGATGAAAGTCAGACCGTCAAATCTCTTCGGGTGTGTACTGCTGCTTAAAAAGCGTGCGAAACTGCTGATCGTTAAGAGTTCGGGGTCGGCAGCTACTCGATAGCAGCGACTGAATTGTGCGTTATATCTCGCATCTCCGGGAGCGAGAATCAGTGAGGTGTTGCGAGAAATGCTCGTCTTACGCCGTTGGAATCGATCGAGCGTCCGGCAACCTCACCCGCTTCGTTGATGTCTCTGGCCTGTTCGAGTGTTGCGCTGTAGCTAAGCGGTTTGAAGTCGTTGAGATCTCGCATAACGCCGTTTTCCCAGATAAAGGCGCGGCAGTTTCCGTCCGCGTCACACGAAAGCCC
>DATMPQ010000297.1:0-3352 GCA_035567015.1 Chthoniobacterales bacterium
GCCGCGAGAAGGAGCGACCGCATCCGGCAACCTTTCCGGTGCAGCTGGCCGAATGGTGCATCAAGTTGCACGGCGTTTCACACGTCCACACCATGCTCGATCCGTTTTTTGGGATCGGGAATTCCGCCATCGCTGCGCAAAAGTGCGGCGTGAAAGGATTTATCGGCTTCGAAATCGACGAAGGTTATTTGGCGGAAGCGCGGCGCAGGATTGGGTAGGCCGCGCCTCCTCGCTAACCTCGGTAAAGCGGATCATGCGGACGGCGCATGCCGCAATGCAATGAGGTTCGAGCTTGACCCATGGCCCAGCTTCCTACCTCATTGTCTGGCGGAGACCCGCCAGCAGTTTCTTGAAAAGGTTGCTTTTAGTTGCCCAGCTATTCGTCACGCTGAACGTTTGCTCAACGTTTACTGCCAAAGCGGCTGAACCTTCTTTCAAGTTCGCCGGTGTTCCCTTTTCACCGGGCTCAACTGTGCGAGGCAATGTCCCTCTGAGCGCGCAGGAAAAATCATACGCCGGACAAGGCGGCAATCCCGTGCCGCAGAGCGCAGTAGCCGTGCTGGCTACGCCTGCTAATTTTGATCCGAGAAAAAGCTGTCCCGTTTTAGTGCCCTGTTCCACGAGCGATTTCAAACGTCAGAATCGAGATGATCTCGTCGATTTTTATCGGAGGGTCGGACTAGCTGAAGGCTGGGTGGTGCTGGCGGGGGATGGCCCGCAACATGCGCGGAACGACACGGCGGCATGGCGCGCGGCCATGACACTCGCTGCCGTTGATGCTCTTCACCGCAGCTTTGCCGGTTCGGAGAAGTGGCCGATGGCGTGCGCGGGGTTCTCCGGGGGAGGAAAAGGCGCTGGTTACGTAGCGCCCTTCCTGGCGAGAAACGGTTGTCGCATCACGGGAATTTATCTAACCGGTGTAAACGAAGACCACCTGAGCGACGGCTATGCGAGGTCCCAGCTCGGCGCCGATTTCCTCAGTACCCCAATTTACGTTAGCGCTGGGCACGATGATAGAATCGCGAGGTTAGAGCAGCAATACGACGTCGTAGGTTCAATCAAACGAACGGGTTTCCAGCGAATTCGAATCGGGATTTTCCGCGGCGGCCATGAAGTCAATGACGCGCAAACTTCCATTGCCTTGCGCTGGTTTCGTGAACTGGCGAAATAATCTCTAAGTTGAACGTCCGATAGCCGCCACGAGACCGTGAGGGTCGTCTGTGGCTAGGGCGAATTTTCGGCCGTTACCCAATGTGATCGCCACAGCGTCCAACCCGGAAACATTGTAGAGACAGCCGTACGGTGTCAGGTGAATTCCCCAACCGTACCACCAACGGATGCGGATTGGTTCGCACACGGCAATCTCCGCCAGCGGCACTTTTTTGCAGATGAATCCCATTGCGAAACATGCCCGCACCGTTTCATCGTCGATCTTGATCGTCAGTTTGCTGAACAAAATCGCGCAAATGAGAAGGATCACTTCGATCACGGCAGTGAGCCGGAGACCGCTCTGATCAGCGGGCGCGATGATTCCCATCACCGCAACGAAAACGGCCGCGCCAAACAGGACGCAGATCGTTAGATAACCGATTTGCGAATGTTCATATCGCATCACAAAAGCTCGTCTCTTCCGTGTTGCATTGGTGACTGCCGAAATTTCTCCAGCGATTTCACCAAGTTTCCCGGCAATGGCCGTACGCGATCAAAAATGCGCGGGGCCAGCGGCTTGGCCGTTGTGTAACCGGTGGCGAACATTTCGAGGCGGGCATCGAGATTATCGATGTAATGGAGCGCCATTGCCTCAGGCGTTTTCGGCGCAACCGGTGAACCAAATTCCATTTCGCCATGATGTGCGCCGATCAAATGCAAAAGATGCAGGCGAACATCCTCTGACGGGGGTAAGAGGTCCTTCCACGTCTGCGCATTGTCGGCGCTTAACTTTCGCCACAATGCGTTCACCAGTTCGAGCCCAATGGAAATGTGCCCGACCAGTTCGCCGCGCTCATCATAATTCATGACGAATCCGTTCTCCGGCAGAGCATTCTCCCAAAGTTTTCCAGAATCGTGGAAGAGGATGCCCGCAAGCAGGAGATCGACATTCAACTGCGGATAGAGTGGCGCAATTTCCAGCGCAATACGCAGCATCTGCGCGGTGTGTTCGACGAGGCCGCCGCGCCGCGCGTGATGATAATTGCGCGCCGCAGCCGTACGCCGGAAACGATCGCCCCATTCGCTCAGAAATGCTTCGCAGAGGGCGCGCAGGCGAGGATCGACAATCGATTTCACCGTTTGCGTGATGAAATCCGAATCCGCTTTCTGTTTCGCCCGTAAATCCGCCGGACCTTGCAGCAACTCATTCCTTTCCTGCTCGATCAACGGTCGTACCGTCCATTTGCGCGCTTCGAGGCCGTATTGCGAATGCGAATGAAACTCGCCCGTCAGCTCGATGAAATTTTCCGCCTGGAGCGAGCTGCAAGCCTTGTAGGCGGGATGATCGCTCCAAACACGCAGCGTCATTCGATTGCAGGCGTCGGCCAAACTCAACTCGCAATAGGGTTGTTGTTCGCGAGTCAACTTCGGCGTCGCCGTTTCCACCTGAACGTGCACGCGCGCGGTCACCGGGTCCCTTTGCGCGGCCCGGCGGATTTCGCTGAGCGTCATCAAGTTCATGTCGATCTTACCGCGACGGCACCGCGGATCATCAAGGCACGGGAATTATTTCGGCGCTTCGATAACACCGCACGCAATCCGCGCACCGGAGTTACCCGCTGGGTCGCTCTTCAAGTCGTCCTCCTTTTCGTGCACCACCACGGATTTTCCGATGATTGAATTTGGACCGCTCAAATCGAGTTTCCCTTTCCAATCAAGGTGCCCTTTGCCGGAGGCGTCGGCTTCAATGTTCCCGAGATCGCCGGCGTGGCGCGCGGCCGTGTGCGGCCCGCCGTGGTGTTCATGCATCGGATTAAAATGCCCGCCAACCGACATGGCATCCGGCGCCGAGCAATCGCCCTTTTCGTGAATGTGGAAACCATGTCTGCCCGGCTTGAGGTTTTGAATATCAGCAACCACTTGCACTTCCTCGCCGCTTTTTACGAACGTCACCGTGCCGGTGACCTGGCTCCCTAATTTTGGCTCCAAAGTCGCGGTCGCCTTCGTGACATCCTGCCCGTGTGCGAAGAGCGCGAAAGCGCACGACACGCCTAGAGATATGATTATTGTTTTCATGCCGACACCGTACGACCCTTCTGATCGAAATAAAACTCTCAATCGAGGACGCGTTTCTCGATTCCAGCGTAAGCGTCGATGCGGCGATCGCGCAGGAATGGCCAATGTGTCCGATGTTCATTCACAC
>DATMPQ010000298.1:0-11549 GCA_035567015.1 Chthoniobacterales bacterium
AGGCACGACCGATTACATTCTTTATGTCGATGGAGCGGTGAAGCAGAGTGGCGTCTTCGGCGTCGGCGGCGATCATATCACCAACGACATCTCGATGGGGCTGCGCATCCCCATGACCCGCGCCGAAAAATTAAAGATCGAGGAGGGAAGCGTCGTTCTCGGTAATTGTTTGCCGGGCGAAACGATCCTGTTGAAAGACGATTCCGGTTTTGCCGGCAAAGAAGTCGAACGCGAAACGCTCAATACGATTATTCATTTGCGTCTGCGTGAAAGCTTGGAACTCCTCAAACGCAAACTCGAGGAGGAATCATTCATCAATTACCTCGGCGCGGGCATTTTCATCACCGGCGGATGCAGTCTTCTTAACGGCATCGATCATCTGGCGGGAGAGGTCTTCGAAATGCCGGCGCACGTGGCGCACGCGCAAACCATGTCGGGACTTACTTCCGCGTTCGAGAACCCGCAATTCTCCACCGCCATCGGACTGATCAAATACGCGCAAGCAGTGCAAGCCGACCGGCCGCGGCGGGGGATCGGCCGAATTATCGGAAAATTTTTCAGCGGCATGCGATGAACAGACAAGAATTTATTTTAGAGGGACGCACGCCGTGGTATCCCACTATTTCAGGGACGGCCCAGCGCCCGTCCCTCCAGGTTTAGAATGAACAATCAATGATTCAGCTCAGCAAAAATTACAGTTTGCCCGAACGTGAGGAAGAAATCGTCCCGATCAAAGTGGTCGGCGTGGGCGGCGCTGGTTCGAACGCACTTGATCGCGTCCTGCTCGATGGCTTGGAGAGAGCCGACCTGATTGCGATTAATACCGATGCACAATCGCTGGCCAGTTCAGTGGCCCCGCAGAAAGTGCAACTTGGTCGCTCGGTTACGCGCGGTCTCGGCGCCGGTGGCGATCCGGAACTTGGTTATCAATCGGCGGTGGAATCGGCCGACGAGATCCGGCAGGCGCTGGTTGATGCTCGAATGATTTTTATTTGCGCGGGCCTCGGCGGTGGAACTGGTTCGGGCGCTGCGCCGTTTGTTGCACAGCTCGCGCGCGAAGCCGGCTCACTCGTCATCGCTTTTGCAACGCTGCCGTTTTCCTTCGAGGGCAAACGCCGCGGCGCCCAAGCCCAGGAAGCGTTTGGGCGGCTAAACGAAATCGCTCACGCCGTTATCTGTTTCGAGAACGATCGCATGGGCGACATGGTCGCGCCGAAAGCGGGCATTCATCAGGCCTTTGCCGTCGCAGACATCACCATCAGTCAAAGCGTGCGCTCGATTGTAAATCTAATCCAGCGGCCTGGACTCATCCGCATCGGCTTCGATGATTTGCTGGCAGCGTTGCGCAGTCGCGACGGTCGTTGCCTCTTTGGTTTCGGTGAATCCGATTCCGACAACCGCGCGCACGACGCGCTTGCGCAGGCGCTCAAAAATCCGCTGCTGGATCGCGGCCGCGCGTTGGCGAACGCCGCGCACGTGCTCGTTCAGATCGCAGGCGGGTCCGCCATGACGTTGTCGGAAGTGGAAATTTTGATGCACGAGCTCGGGCGCCACGTGAATGACCAGACGCAGATTCTTTTTGGCACGGCGGTGGACGGGCGAATGGGAAACCGCTTGAGCGTCACCATCATCAGCTCGCTCGCTGCCAATAGTAATTCAATCCAGCAGACCAAGCCGGCGCAGAGCAGCGTTTCGATGCCACCGGTCTGGCAACAACAGCAGGAACCGCCGCCGAAGAGCGACGTCGTACCGGAACCCACTGTCACTGAAACGCGCTCGAAGCCAGCTGATCTCGTTCCATTTGAGGAACCGGCGCCGGCTGCGATCGAACCGCTGCCCCCAGTGCCAGTAGCGAAAAAGCCCGCTAGTGCGCCGCGGTTGATCGCTCCAAAGGAAAAACAGTTGCCGACCGAGGAAGCGAAGCCAGCTGCGGAAAAATCCGTCCAAGCCAAGCAGGAGGTCTTGCAATTTGAGCCGGTCACGCGTGGCCGCTTTGAAAAAAGCGAGCCGACGATTGTGGAAGGTCAGGATCTGGACGTCCCGACCTTCCTGCGGAAAAATATCCGCGTGAAATAATCCCGCGCCGCAGAATTATTTCTTCATCAGTTCGAGCACCGCGCTCGTCATACCGACGATACCGACGCGAATGGTCGGTTCAGGCACCGGCGCGAATTTGCTCGAATGCAAGCTTGGCAATTCTTTGCCGGCTTTCTTGAACTCGGCAATCTTCGCGGGATCGACCGCGCCAATATGAAAATCGACCGCCGGAATGGAGTGATCGGGCAAACTGTATTCGGAAAAATCTTCACCGCCCATGGTTGGATCAACCATATCGACGTTTTGCGGACCGAGTACCTTCTTCCAGACGGCGACCAGCCGCTTCGTCAAATCCGGATTGTTGTAAGTTGCCGGAACAAATTCATCCTTGAGAACGTCAACGGTCGGCGCGCGATCTGCCGGAATTCCCGCTGCAATCGCGCAACCTTTCGCGATCCGGTCAATCGCCCCAAGCACGCGCTCGCGCACGTCGGATTTGTAGGTGCGTACCGTTAACTGCATCTTCACTTCGTCAGGAATGATGTTGTGTTTGGTGCCGCCGTGAATTGAGCCGACCGTGACGACAATTGGATCGAGCGGATTATCTTCGCGGCTCGCGATCGTTTGGAGTGCATTGATGATCTCAGCCGAGAGGACAATCGGGTCCTTTGTCTTGTGCGGATACGCGCCGTGCCCGCCGATGCCGTGAACCGTGATATTCACCGAGTCAACATTCGCGTAGGTGTAACCTTCCGTGACACCGATATGTCCGATTTCCAAGTCGGCCTTGTCGTGAAATCCGAGGGCGAAGGCCGGTTTTCCAAACCGATTGTATAGCCCTCCCCTGAGCAAGGCGTGCGCACCGCCGATCGCTTCCTCTGCCGGTTGGCCGACGAAGATGATTGTGCCAGACCATTGATCTTTTAATCGCTGCAATGCTCGGGCTGTGCCGATGAAGGCAGACATATGCGCGTCATGTCCGCAGGCGTGCATAACCGGGACATCTCTTCCCTCGTCATTTTTTGTCGTGACGTTGCTGGCATAGGGCAGGCCTGTCTCTTCATGCACCGGCAACGCGTCCATGTCTGTGCGCACGAGAACGGTTGGCCCGTCGCCGTTTTTCATGACGCCAATAACCCCGTAACATTTCAGATTCGGCTTATCGTACTTGCCAAAATTCTCTGTTACTTCGCAGCCGGCCGCGCGCAGTTCCTTTGCCACCAGCGCCGATGTTTGCTCTTCGTGGCCCGACAATTCCGGATGACTGTGAATATCCTTGTAGATTGCCAGCAACGAGGGCAGCTCACTCGCCGCGATGTTTTCGAGCGACGGCTGTTGCGCGAACGCGGAGGCCGAAAAGATCAGACCCAAGATCGACAACGAACAAATCTTCATCCTGCACTTATAACAGAACCGTTAAGGTAGCGCACGCGTCTCGCATACTGGTCTTGCGCCGGCCGAAACGAACGTTTCTGACTTATCTACAGATTAAAGAAGTTAAAGCAGATGATTTTCAGACTTTGGTCCTTCGGATTTTGAATCTGTGAAAATCTGCGCAATCTGTGGATGACTCATGGATTTTGAGAAGAACACGATGCTCTTCGGCGCTGATTCGACGCCGCGCATTGTTGCCATCGAGTTGGGCGAGACTGGCACGGTAAAAGTTTACCGGCGTGAAAAAGATGGTTCGACAATTGCCGACGTCGAGCCGTTCCATCCATTCGTTTGGTGCGACTCGGATGTTGTCGATCTTGGCATCGAGGCTGAGAAACTCGCCGGCGATCTCAAATACGGTTGGCGTGTCACCATCGATAGCTGGAAGGAATTGATTGCGCTGCGTAACGGGCTCAAAAAAGCCGGGCGCGATTTCTTTGCCTTCACCGATCCGGTTCAACATTATCTCACCGCGAGTGGCCGAACGCTTTTCAAAGAGCTACCGTTCGAGGAGCTCAAGCGGATGCAACTCGAAGTCCTGTCATTCGCTGAGCCCGTAGCCGGGGTCGCTGACCCCGGCCCGACCGACCATCTCATGAGCATCGCGCTCTCTGACAACTCGGGCTGGGAGGAACTGATAATTGTCGATCCAAAAAACGTCGAAGAGTCGGAGAGAGACGCGCTCAAACGCCTAACGAGTCTCATCAAAAAACGCGATCCGGATGTGATCGAAGGTCACAACTTGTTCCGCTTTGATCTGCCGTATCTCGTCACTCGTGCGCGCAAAACAAAAACGAAGCTCGATTGGGGACGCAGCGACGGATTCTTGCGGTCGCGTCCGTCGCGACTCCAGATTGCGGAGAAAACGATCGATTACCCGAAGTTCAGCGTCGATGGCCGGCATTTCGTCGATACATTTTTGCTTGCGCAGTTTTACGACGTCGGCATGCGCACGTTATCGGGCTTCGAGCGTGCCGATGTGGCACGGCATTTCGGTTTTTGCGATGGCGAAGAGTTTTCGTCCCTTACCGCGAAGGAATTGCAACGTGCCTACATCGAGAATGACGAAAAGTTTCGGCAGCGTGCCCTTTGCGCCGTCCGCGAAACGCGCGCCGTCGCCGAGCTTCTCAGCCCGAGTTATTTCATCCAGGCGCAGATTTTCCCATACAATTATCAGGATGTGATCGTGCGCGGCAACGCTACTCGGATTAACGCGCTTTTTCTGCGTGAATATTTCCGGCAACGTCATTCCATTCCGGAGATGCCGATGGTGCGCACCTTCGAGGGTGGTTATACCGACATCTTCTTCGCCGGGGTCGCGCGCAACGTCTGGCATTGTGACGTAGCGTCGCTTTATCCATCGATCATGTTGCAGTTCGATTGCTTTCCCGCGACTGATCGACTCCAGATTTTCCGGCATCTGCTGACTGATCTGCGCAATTTCCGACTTGAAGCGAAAGCAAGCATGCGCGCGGCATCGAACGATCCGGCGCGACAACGCTATTTTCATGCGCTTCAAAACACGTTCAAAATTCTGATCAACAGCTTTTACGGCTATCTCGGATTCGCGCAGGGACATTTCGCCGATTTCGACGCCGCTGCGCGCGTCACGCAGATCGGGCGCGATCTGCTGAAGAAAATGATCGATTGGCTGAACGGACAAGGTGCGCACGTCGTTGAAGTTGATACCGACGGGATTTATTTCGTACCACCTTCTTCTGTGGAGGCGGGCGTGCCGCCTGCGAAGCGCAGACCCAATGCAGCCGACACGGCTGCCACTACAGCCGAGGACATCGGCAAATTACGCAGTGGCCTGGCAAAAGAATTGCCACCAGGCATCGAGGTCGAGTTCGACGAGCAGTTCGAGGCGATGTTCAGCTACAAGGCGAAAAACTACGCGCTGCTCACGTGCGAGGGGGACGTGATCATCAGGGGTGGCGCGCTCAAATCACGGGGGCTCGAGAAATTCCAGCGCGTTTTCCTCGAGGAGATGATCAAGCTTCTGATGCAAGGAAAACCAGAAGCGATTAGCCGACTGCGAGATGAATTCGAGGGAAAGATTCGCGGCCGGGAATGGAACATCGACATGTTGATGAAGACCGATACACTCCAGGATTCGCTCGAAAAATATCGTGCGAAGATCGCCGGCTCCGTGCGCAACCGCGCCGCTGCCTACGAGCTCGCGCTCGCCAGCGGGCGCAATTATCGGCCCGGCGACCAGATCAGCTATTATATTACCGGCACTGGAAAAAAACTTGCCGCCTACGAAAACGCCAAGCTCGCTTCAAGCTTCGATCCGCAAAACCGCGACGAAAATATCGACTACTATATCGCCAAGCTCGACGACTTGATGAAGAAATTTGGAGGACTCGCGGCTGTTACCTCCAACGAGAACCAGCAGAATCTGGTATTCTAGAAGAAATTCGTCTCGATGAGCAATTGCTATGGCCGGCCGCGGGCTTGGTACCAGAATTGTAGGGCAACCGCTCCGGTTGTCTTTCGTTCGGCAGGCGACGCGCCTGTCCTACAACGGCAAACCAATTTCAACATCGAAATGCGATTTCTTCGCTCCCGAGTTATATCATCATTCGCGTCAGCTCGTACATCATTACAGTGATGGGCCAGGCTGCTACGCATGCGATCGAGGCGAAGAATATTCCTTCTTGGAGATGCTCCCCGCCTGCTTCGGCGCCGAAGTATTCGCGGCTAACTTTGCGGAACGTGCGCAGCTCGGCGATTCCCTTTTCCGCACGTACAGAGGAGCGGCTGAGCGCTTTCGCGGTCGATTGAAAGGAGTAATCCGTTAATGGACAGCTCCGGTGATCGCGGGATGCGCTGTTATCGCCACGGGGGTGGCGCTGATTTGAACTGACTTGAGGTGTCGGTTTCATAAGTTTTTTCTAATTGTTCGGTGCTTTGGATTTGGAAATAACCCCCGCCGTAGAGCGTCGGGTGATTCGAACCACTGGGGTTCCGCGAAAGCGGGCTCCAACTTGGCGAGACCTAAACGCGCATTTATGCAGCCTGCCCGCCGTTGCGGGCGGCGCTGATTGGCGCGTTGGTCCTTTTCATCTCCACGCTCCTTACAGCCGTTTCCATGCCTGTCGAGCAGGCCGGGATGATTCCAGTCATAAGTTCCTCTCGCGCTGGAAGAAACGATCCTTATTTTCCTGTGGCCACGGCGCTAACGTAGATCGTCGCCGCGGCGGCCGGGCGGACGTGTCTCGAAGAATTATGGTTTTTCTCAAAAAACCGGTTGCGGCGGCAGCCGTCCTGCTGCATAAGAACCGGCTTTTATGCGGTATTTTTCGCCTCCTTTGGTCGTTATCGCTGGTTCTGTTATCCTCGCTACGACCGCGGTTGGAGCCGATTTGGCTCCTTCGAAGCCGCGCTTTGTCTTCAAAGACGCCCAAGGAAAAACGGAGTCGGCCGAGATCGTCACCCAATATCAGCCGAAGAAGATCGTTTACCCGCTTGCGAAAGTTGATCCGAAGATCGACCCGAAGCTGTGCCGCGCCGCGACGATCGCGGAGGAACGCGCACACGCGCACTCGGGCTCGCGATGCTGGCATTACGTGAAAGAGGCGCTGGTCGCCGCCGGCGTGGTGAATTCGCGTCCCAAAAGTGAACTCGCGAAAGAGGCCGGGCAAGAGCTGGTGACCAGCTACGGATTCAAGAAACTCGCGGTGCGCGACCCGTTCGCGGCGCCGGTGGGCGCGGTGCTCGTTTACGGCGCCAAGCGTGCGGCGGGTCACGTCGAGATCCGCACGAAGGCGGGTTTCGTGAGCGATTTTCGCTCGAAGAAGCCGTCGCCGCGTCCGCTGCTTGGGGTTTACGCCAAGTCATAGTGCCCCTTCAGCTGCTAGAGCGACGAGTCGGGTCAGCCCTCGATCATCCGCACCCCGTGCTAGGCAGCGGATGGTTTGTCGAGCGGGGCAGCGATGTTGCTGATGTCCGAGGCATCGGCGTGCTGTTGCGCGCGAGCGAATATGCCTTGTTTTCTCCCCAGCCAAAGGCTGAGGCCGCACCAGAGTGCGGCGAGGGGAGCGGCGACAAACGAGATGCCGGTCAGACCGAGACCGAGCCAGGTTAGTAGGGGATATGACCACGCGCCGATCTGGTCCCCGGCGCGGTAAACGAACGTGTCGATGAAGCTCTTGGCTTTGTATTTGTCCTCCCGCCGCAACACGGTGAAGAGGACTTCACGCGCCGGACGCGTAACGGCAAAGTTGCCAGCTCGCCGCACCGTTTGGAAAATCGCGAGCAGCGCGAGCACCGGCACAAAGCCCATGGCGAGGAAGCCGATCATGCTCAGTGCCGGCAAAAACGCCAGGGTGAGGCCGACGCCGAACCATTTCAGTAATCGACCAGTAAGAAAAAGCTGCACGCCGATGGTGAGCAGGTTTACCGAAAGATCGATCTGTGCGAAAAACGCGGTGCGGGCCGCGCGCTCGTGGAATTGGTGTGCGGTGATGTCGGCCTGTTGAAAATAGACGAGCGTGGAGGTGATGGCGTGCAGCAACATAAAGGCGCAAATGCCCAGCAAGTAAGGCGAGCGAAACACGTGTGAGATTCCCGAAATGATCCCGCCACCGATCGGTTTCTCGGCATCGCCGCTGCCAGCACGGCTCAAATCTTCGGGCGGTTCTTGTGAAACTTCGGCATCGGTGAGCGCTTCGTCCGTTTTTGCTTTATCCGAGGTTGCGTCGCGATGGCGGCCTTTAAACTCCGCCGGGAAAAATCGGACGCACCAAGCGCCTAACTCGAGCATGACAGCCGAAACAAAAAGCAGATTGAGTGTCCCGATTTTCCGAACCAGCGACGCAGTAATAGTCGCGCCGACAATTCCGCCAAGTGTGCCGCCCACGCTGATGAAACCGAAAAGCCGTTTCCCCTGGTCGCTGTTGAAGACATCGGTCATGAACGCCCAGAAGACCGTGACGATAAAAAGATTGAACACGCTTACCCAAACGTAGAAAGCGCGGCCGACCCACACATTCTGCGCAGCCGTGAGCGTGCGCATCAGCAGGTAAAAAAGAACGAGGTTTGCGATAAAAAACCGGTAGGCGATCGGGATGAAGCGCCGGCGTGACATGCGGGCGACGATTGCCGAGAAGAGCGTGTTTGCGATCAGCATCGCGACCAGTGTGCCGGTGAACATCCATGAAAGATTCTCGAGCCCGCCCTCGGCGCCGATATTGTCGCGGATCGGCCGGACGACATAATAACTCCCGAGAACAACGAAGTTAAAAACAAACGCGAGTCCGAGAGCGCGAAGTTCCTGCGCGCGAACATCGACGACTTTTTCGAGGACACGCCTCATCGAAGATTCAGAATGACGAATGACGAGGGACTGACAAATCCAAATGACGAAACGGAATCGCCGCCATTTATTCGGGCTTCGTAATTCGTCATCCGGATTTCGTCATTCCAATTTGCTTGTGCCAGGCAGCGAGCACTTCGGCTTCGCGCTCCGGCGCGAGACCGGCTTTCAAGTGCGATTGCCGATCTTGCGATTGCGATTTGAACCAGGCGAGCGTGTCGCGCGCCGTGTCGGCGAGTGGACGGAATGTCAGACCTTTCGTTAAAGCGCCACCAATCTTTGTTCGCGCCAATCCGAGTTCGTCACCTGCCCAAACCGGCATGTCCGACCAGGCCTGAACCTTCTGTTCTTTGAGAAACTCGGCATTCGCCCACGTGAAATTCGCGTTCGCGCTTAGCGCGTCTTTAATTTTGCCGAGCATGTCTCCGATCCCGAGCGGCTTGGCCGGACCGGTCGCATTGTAAGTTCCCGTTTCGCGGCTTTCGACCATTCGGATCGTCCACTCGGCGAGATCGCGTGCGTCGATAAATTGCACCGGGTCGGTAGGCGCCCCGGGCGCAAGCACGTCGCCGCCGCGCTCAATTCGCACCGGCCAATAAGTGAAACGGTCGGTCTCGTCACCCGGCCCGACAATTAATCCCGGTCGAATGATCAGCACCTTTCCCGGAAACCATTTCTCCGCCTCTTTTTCTGATAAAGCCTTGAGTGGTCCGTAGGTCTTGTAGCCGGATGCACGCATCGCTTCGAGCGTCTCTTTGAATGCATCGGCACCTTCGTATTTCTGAAGCGGTGCGCTTTCATCCACACCTTTGCTCGTGTCGGCGTAAACGGAAATTGTCGAGATGAACACATAGCGATCGACGTTTCCCTTGAGAATCTGAGCCGCGTCACGCACCCAAGCCGGCAGGGTGGTCGGGTTATCGATTGCAACATCCCATTGTCGATCTTTCAAGGCGTCGAGCTTTCCGTTGCGATCGCCGACCAGTTGCTCCACGTCGCTAGGCAATTCCCCGGGATGCGTTTTTCCTCGATTGAATGTCGTCACTTTGTGCCCGCGGCCGAGCGCGTAACGAACCTGAGCCGGTCCGGTGAATCCGGTGCCGCCGAGAATGAGAATGCGCAAAGGTTTCACCGGTTTTTCCGCGAACAAAGTTGTCGATCTTGCGCCGAGAGCGGCGCTCGCGCCAGCGGCAGCGGAAACTCTGATGAATTGGCGGCGAGTCGTATTCAATGTTTCGTGATTACGAACGCAGGTTTATTGTATTGTTCAACATGAGCCGGATAACGCGTCGTGAAGCGGCAAAGTTGATCGGCGCGACCACGGCCGGGTTGCTTCTTCCAATAAGCACATCACGCGCGCAGACGAAAAGCGAATCATCAGCGATGCTGATGCGCTCGATCCCCGCTTCAGGTGAAAAACTTCCCGTCATCGGGCTCGGCACGTGGAAAGTGTTCGATGTCGATCTTACGCCGGAAAATGAAAAGCAACTCAGCGATGTTCTTTCGCTCTTCGTGAGAATGGGCGCGCGTGTCATCGATTCCTCGCCGATGTATGGACGCTCCGAGGAAGTAATCGGCACGCTTGCGACAAAGCTTGTGCTCTACGAAAAACTTTTTCTAGCCACGAAGGTTTGGACACGGGGCAACCGAGCTGGAATTGAGTCGATGGAACGCTCGTTCGAGCGCTTACGAACGAAACGTATCGATTTGATGCAGGTGCACAATCTAGTCGATGTTACGACGCAGCTTGCGACGATGCGCGATTGGAAGGCGCAAGGTGGCTTTCGTTACATTGGCGTCACGCATTACGATTCCAGCGCGTTCGGTGAAGTAGAAAAAGTTCTGCGCAGCGAGAAGCTCGATTTTCTCCAGATCAATTATTCCATCATGGAGCGCGAGGCGGAGGAGAAAATTCTGCCGCTCGCGCAGGAGCGTGGCGTCGCCGTCATCATCAATCGCCCGTTTGGTGGCGGCGATATCTTCGCTCGCGTGCGGGCGAAAGCGTTGCCCGATTGGGCGGCCGAGTTCGATTGTCGATCCTGGGCGCAGTTTTTCTTGAAATGGATCGTGGCGCATCCGGCCGTCACCTGTGTAATTCCCGCCACGGATAATGTGCGGCATTTGCACGACAACATGGAGGCGGGAAGCGGCCGCCTTCCGACCGCAAAGCAGCGACAACAAATGGTCGAACTAGTTTCCGCGTTTTGAGCGACCCCCGGCTGGTCAATGCTGTGGTCTGCGTCCGCCGCTCCCCGAAAATCGGCTTCCTACAACCTCAATGGCGGCGCATCCGACCAAATGCTCCGCTAAGATATGCATTGTCGGCGATCCGTTTGGTTTGCGGGACAGTTCCGGCCGCGACCTGCGTGCCTTGAACCTTCGGTTGCTGCCCCGGAAGCTTTCCGGACTGCGCTGTTGCTGGGCGATAATTCGGCGGAAGAACCTGCACCATTATGAATTCCGGATGCGCCTTCGCCCAGGCGAGAGCTTGCCCCTTGGTTTCAAAAAAACGATCGATCACGAGTGCACTCCGTTCGAGAGCTGTCCGGCCAGCGCGCCGGGCCGCTTTGCGCTTGATCACAGCGCCGCCGGTATCGACCGCGGTGAGGACGCCGTCCGGGAAGATGACTTTGCTGCCATAAGGAATCCGGCGCGGATCGACCGCGCAATGTCCAACCCGCAATCGCACGCCAGTGGCGCATTTGTGCCGCCGCGTATCCCGATCAGAACCACGCCCGCCGCTGGCCCAGTAAAC
>DATMPQ010000299.1:0-6852 GCA_035567015.1 Chthoniobacterales bacterium
TTTTTGAATTGAAGCGAATTGTGTCCGGGATTTTCCAGAAATAAGGCAAATGCGCGCCGCGCCGCCCTTTTTTGCGCGGCATTCAATTCCTCGTACGCATCCCAAAAGCTCCGAGTAGCTCGGGAAATCACATGCGATTCAAATCGAGTGGCTCGCTGCCTTCGGCTGTCGCTTGCTCTATGAAGGCCCGCAGTTTGGGGCGCGGCGTCGGATCGTTGATGATCTCCTCCCAGCGGTCGTCATCCACTTGCGCGAGCTCGCGCAACTTGTCGAGTACAGCTTGTCGCTCCGCCGCGCTGAGCTTTGGCAGTTCTTTGATGATCTCGGACGCGCTCACGCCGCCCAGTATAACGTCATGTTGGCGAGTTGTCAGTGCCGAGATTGTTAGCAAGCCAAATGAGGGAAGCGGCGCATTATTTACGGATGAAATCCGATCGTTTTCTTGAGCGGCGGAGGCGGAGCGATGAGTTCCTTGATTGCGGCGAAGACAACCGAAAATTGCTCGTCGTACTTCCGTTCGAGCGCATCAATCTTGCGGGCCAAATCGCGGTTCGTGTCCATCAAGCGACGGAGTTGAACGAATGTGCGCATAATGGCGATGTTTACTTCAACGGCGCGGGAGCTGCGCAGTACGCTGGAAAGCATCGCGACGCCTTGTTCGGTGAATGCGACCGGCAGGGAATCGGAACGACGGTACTTCTGGGATGTGGTCACAATTTGTGACCAGATGCCGGGCCGGTCTCTCGATGTGGTCACAATCTGTGACCTCATGCTCTCGAACTCTTCGCGGGAGAGCCGAAAGGCAAAGTCTTCGGGGAATCGGCTCTTGTTGCGTCGCATTGCCTGATTCAACGCTTTGGTCGTTACGCCGTATAGCTTCGCTAGATCGACATCGAGCATTACCTTTTCGCCCCGGATGAAGAAGACGAGTTTCGCGACGTTCTCCGGCTTCAAGACGATAGCCATGGGTGCATCCCTAGCCGAAACTTTTTACGATTGGAAAGCGGCCTTTGCGCCGGCCGCCTCGGCCTTTTGGTCTTCCAGATTGGAATATCAAACTTTCCGTCTCTTTGTCGGTGAGTTGGAACATGAAATCCCTGGGGAATCGGGCTTGATTGCGCTTCACCGCCTTGTTGAGATTGCCCGTCGTCACACCATAGAGTTGCGCAGGTCCGCATCGAGCATGACTTTCTCGCCGCGAACGAAGAAGACGAGCCGCGCGACGTTTTCCGGTTTCAGGATGATTGCCATGCGCCGTGGGGAAGAAACTCTCAGACTTTTTCCTGCGCGTAGCGGAAAAGGCGAGGAAATTCGAAGGACGGAGGACTGGGAAAAGCAAAATGTAATTCGTTGAATTGACTCGCGATTTCCCAATCGCTCGGTCGCCTCACCATGCGAACCAACTCCGAAAGCTTTCGCCCGCCGCGGCGGGCAGGCTAAGCAGGGCATTCAACATTTCACAGCTGAGTCCGCAACCGACACTCTGGAACCCACAATGACGCTTATTCCGTCAGCTCTGGGACCTGCTCGTCTTCGTATTTCTCGATGAGGACGCCGAGTACGTCCATGAGTGAAGCGAGCGGATGATTTTCGTCTTCGCCAACCTCGTCAGTGACGCGATCGAGCAACTCTACAAGTTCCCGATAATCACTGTCGTTATGGGGAACCCGTATCGCCTGCGAGATCGGCGGCCATGCTTTTGTTACCTTTTCAAGTTCTGAGGTAGACATCTTATTTTTTCCATTTGCCTGCGTTGTACTCCGGGTGAGTCAAGACGTGGCGGATGTATATCTTGCTCCTATTATAATGCACAGCGGCGATCAGTCGAACTTTGTTGCCGCCGATATTAAAGACAGTGAATTTTCCGACTTGGTCAGCGTGCGGAAAGACCTGGCGCAGCTGCACGAAATTCAGAAATCGGCTTTTCTGCATAATCGCGTACCAATGCGCGAGCGATGTCTTGGCCTCCGGGTGCTTTTCAGCAAACTCATTCAAGCGCCTCCTCGTAATGACGTGCATTTGGGAGGCGAGACTCTAGCTGAAACTTTTTCCGATGGAAAGCGCGGGACTACGTATTAGCGGTGATTAGTGAGAAAACGGAGTCTCGCTTTCGACAGTCACATCTGATCTTCTTGGGCTCGGCCGTTCGCGCGCACACTTATGCGAATCCAAGCGTGGAACCTTGTTTTTCTGATCGGCGTGATTGTCTACGTGTGGATCCGTGGCGTCTTTGGCGGACGCACGAAACGTAATCAGAAACTGCTCAGTCGCGTGGATACGCGCGATCGGGCCTTGCTTGCGATTGTCGTTCTGGGAAACGTTATCCTGCCGGCGCTTTATCTGTTCACACCCTGGCTCGGGTTCGCAGATTACCGTCTGCCCGCGTTCATCCCATGGTGCGGGGCCGTAACGATGGTTATCGCACTCTGGTTCTTTTGGCGTGCGCATGTCGATCTTGGTCTCAACTGGTCGATCACGCTGGAAATGCGCAAAGGTCATGAATTGATCGTGCACGGTGTTTATCGACGTATCCGCCATCCGATGTATGCCGCGATTTTTCTGTTTGCCGTCGCCCAGGCGTTGTTGTTGCAAAATTGGCTCGCGGGTTGGGCAGGCTTCGTGACGGTTGCAATTCTTTATTTGGTCAGGACGCCCCGCGAAGAAAAGATGATGTGCGAGTTCTTCGGCGACCAATATCGCGATTATATGCAACGGACGGGGAGGCTGTGGCCGAGGTTTTTCTAAATTAATCCGTATTTTTTCCGAAGAGAAGCGGGGTTCCAGAGGTCAGCGATCAGAGGGCAGCAATCAGAACGGAGACGACAACGTCCAACACTCAACATCCAACGCCCAACGCTCAATGAAGAGGGATACATGGGGGAACGTGACTGGTGATTCGTGATTAGTAGATGAAGCGGGAACGGATGGCGGAGATTAAGGTCTAAATCCGATGCCGGGCTTTGAAGGCGACGGCGGTGGCGGAGGCGGATTGAGAATTTGCATTACCTCCTGCAAAACTTGCACGATGGCCGACTCGTGTACGTCCAATCGCGCGGTGAGCTTTTTCTCGAGCGCAGCAAGTTTCCGCGCAAGCTCGGGATTGCCGCGAAGCGCTTCGCGCATTTTGACGAAAGCACGAATGACGAAAACGCTCATTTGAACGGCGCGCCTACTGCGAAGAACGTTTGCTGCCTGTAACGCACCGTGTTCAGTAAACGCGTACGGCCGGTATGCCGCGCCGCGGTGCTTGCCCGAACTCATCGCAATTTGCGATGAGTTCTCGCGCTTTGACATGGCAATTTGCGATTTCAAAGAATCGAACTCCTCACGCGTGAGTTGAAACATGAAATCCGGTGGGAAACGATGTCGATTGCGTTTGATCGCTTCATTAAAGCGGAACGTCGGGACCCCGTAGATTTTTGCGAGATCGCGATCCAGCAAGACGCGCGTGCCTCGGATCGTACGGATCATTCCGTCAATCTGCTCGATTGGGATCAATGATTTAGGTTTCCTCGGCATTGGCGACAAAGATTATCCAGAAACTCTCGCCGTGAGAAGGGGCAAGGATAAACGGAGAATGGAGCGATTGGGAGGAGTCGTTATTGGTTAGTGGGCAAAACGAGCGAATTTTTTCGTTGGCAGATTTAGTGTAGTGTTGCCGCGGCAAACATGGGCTACGGACTGCGGCGCAATAAGGTCGAGGGCGGAAGCGGTGGCAAGCGCGGGCACTCGAACATGGTGCATTGGGAATACACGGAGGGAATTAAGCAGCGGTCGCGCAAGGCGCGGCGACGGGCGGCCAAGGCTCTAGAACGTGAGGCGAGGCAGGCGCGTAAGTGATTATTGGCGGAAATCCCCGGGTTTAAGGCCGGCGCCTTGCTCCCACTCGCGAATCTCTTGCTCATCAGCGACGGCGCGTCGCAAATCGATGAATGTTTTCTTATCGTCCCAACCCTGCTTCTGCGGTTTGCATAAGCCGCAGGCGCGCCGCTTCGGGGCACGATAACGGCGTTGAGTGAACCTAGTTTTCAATGGACTCGAATTATTCCGTCAGCTCTGGGACGTCCAACACTCAACGTCCAATGTCCAACGTCGAATTAAGAAGAGCAGTCTACTTGGTCGGCGTGCGGAAAGACCTGGCGCAGCTGCACGAAATTCAGAAATCGGCTTTTCTGCATAATCGCGTACCCAATGCGCGAGCGATGTCTTGGCGTCCGGGTGCTTTTCAGCAAATTCATTCAAGCGCCTCCTCGTAATGACGTGCATTTGAAACTTTTTCCGATGAGAAGCGGGCTTCTAAAAAACCGAAATACTAAAAAGCTGAAACGCTGAAAGCTGGGAGAGGAGGATGGAGGACAGCGAATGTAATTCGTGAATCGTTACATCGTTAAATCGTTGGGAAGGGCGAAACAGGAGCCAGAGCAATATCATCCGAAAAGTTTGTCGAACGCGTTGTAGGCGGCGGGTTGACCGAAATCTTGACTTACACTGGACCCGCCTTCGTCCCGCAGTCGCGGGACTACGGCGTGGCAGGCTCGCCTTTGGTCCGAGGCGGACTGCCGCTTGCCCCGGCCCCCGGGGCCCGTAAGCCCGACGCACTTGACTAATAACTTGACTTACGCTTGACTCATTACTGGTGAGTTACAAGCCCGTTTATACGATCACGCCGTTGCTGCTCTCGGAAGTGGAGCAAATCGCGGCCTTGCGTGAACGGATTCTGACGGCGGCAGTACAGGTGCCGTGGATTCCGGCGTTGCAGAAGGACACGCGGATTCGCAATGCGCATTCTTCGACCGCGATCGAGGGCAATCCGCTGACGCTGGAACAGGTGCGCGCGATCGAAGAAGGTCGAAACATTCCGGCAACGGCGGAGCGTCCGCGCCGGGAAGTAATGAATTATTTTGCCGGGCTGCGGTTCGTGGAAAAGAACGCGCAGCGCAAGGTGACTACGGGCGCGGAAGTGTTGAAGCTGCATCGCATCATGGCAAGTGAAGTGATGGACCAGGGCAAGGCGGGGCAATATCGAACGATTCGTGTCCGGGTTGGAAGCTATGTCGCGCCGCCGCCAGAGCGGGTGCAGCCGATGATGTCGGATTTGCTGGAGTGGTGGAACAGGGATGCGACAGAAATTTCTCCGATTCTGAGCTCGGCGATCCTGCATCATCAGTTTGAAACGATTCACCCCTTTGCCGATGGCAACGGGCGCACCGGCCGCATGCTCAGTTTATGGGAATTGTATCGACGCGGCTTCGACAATCACCACATCTTTTCGATCGACGAATTTTATTGGGAGGACTGCCCGCGCTATTACGCTGCGCTGGAGAAGGTGCGGCAGGACGAGGGGGCGCTGACGAGCTGGCTCGAGTACAGCGCAGAAGGATTGCGCGTGACGTTGGAACGAGTCTGGAGCCGGATTCAAAAACTGACGGCGCATGCCGGCAAGTCAAAGCTGGTGCTTCGCCCCAAACAGGAGCAGTTACTTCATCTGCTGCGCGAACACAAGGCACTGACGCCACGGGAAATTTGGGACGCAGTCGGCGTCTCGAAGCAAGGTGCCCTGGATTTATTGCGTCCGTTGATGAAAGCCGGGCTGGTGCGACGGATCGGAACCAAGAAGACCGGCCGTTATGTTTTGACATGAACACTCGGAACAAAACGAATCGGCTTGGGCATTGGGAGAACTAAATGTATAAAAAGAATCGGAAAATATACATTTAGTCAGCCAAATGCATGCATCGCATGCATAGGTCCAAAGTGTTACCTATGTCCTGAACCTGGACCGCATTATTTCGAAAAAAGGCACACGCAAGGCCGTTTCAGAATCGATTCTTAAAGTACAATGAAAACATTTCTTTCGATGGTGATAGTTGCTGCGGTCGCCACGGCGACTGCTATCGCACAAATTGACACGGCAGAGAACGTTGTGCATTCGACCGTCCGGGGAACAGAACAGGCCGCTCGGACGGTTGCTCATGGCGTGAAGAAGGCCGCCGATACCGTGGAGGACGCCGTCACCCCGGATACCGACGCGCACCGAGTGGACGTGACGGTGACCGACGATCGAATCGACATGCCGGCGCAGGTCAAGCCCGGAAAGACTGCGTTCGTCGTTAAAAATGCGGGCACGACCACGCAGAACTTCGAAGTCGAAGGGCGAAGTGTTGACCGGAAGTTCGCGGCCGCACCAAAGCCGGGTCAAACCAAGGTCATGCACGTGATTCTCAAACGCGGCACGTACACGGTCTATTCGCCGGAAAAAAACGGGGATCAGACGACCCCGAAGGCGACTATTCGTGTGCGATGAGGCGATAGGCAAATACTGAAATACTGAAATACTGAAATACTGAAATACTGAAAAGCTGAAACCACGTAGAACGTGGCAGGCGCACGTAGAACGTGGCGAGCGCTGACAGCGGACAGAAGAACTTGGCAGGTTGAAGGAGTCTGAAACGCTGAAATACTGAAAAGCTGAAATGCGGACTTCCCGCCACGGCGGGTAAACTTCTTGCGGAATGCGGAGCACAGAATGCAGGCTACGTTTAAGCGATGGGGAAGAGCCGTACCGGCAGGATTTTTTTTGTCTTCGCGTTTGTCTGCGCGATCGCCATCCCGGCCATTGAAATTCAGGCGAGCGGTGGCGTCGCCACTGGGAGTCCGCCCGCAGGCGGAAAGAGTGGCCGGTTGATCGTGCAAAGGGCGCCGAATTTTGGTACCGATCTGGTCGTCCGGTTGTCGATCGACGGCACGCGAGTCGCAGATATTCCGCGGAACCAGCACTACGGCAGTTTTTTGTCAGCCGGGCATCATGTTTTAACCGTGCTCGCTCTCCCAAAGACTGACTCCCGCCGGCCG
>DATMPQ010000300.1:0-2932 GCA_035567015.1 Chthoniobacterales bacterium
CGGCAAGGGCGCCATTGCGAATGGCGAGGTCGACGCCTTCTTCGACGAGATTGCTCGTCCGCTCGGAGACCAGCATCTCGACGACGACCTTGGGATAGCGCGCGCGGAACGAAGGTAGTTTCGGCACGACATAGCGGCGAGAGAAGCCGGGCGCAGCGGTGACGCGCACCACGCCGGACGGCGAGGCCTGGCCCGAGCCGATGCGGGATTCGGCTGCCTCGAGATCGCTGATCAGCGGTACTGCGGACTCGTAGAAATCGCGCCCGGCCTCGGTCAGGCTCAGACTGCGGGAAGTGCGCATAAGAAGCTGCGCGCCAAGACGTTCCTCGAGCGCGGCAACCTGCTTGCTGATCGCCGGCTGCCCTGTCCCAAGTTCGCGAGCGACCGCCGAAAAGCTCCCACTTTCGACGACGCGCACGAATATCTTAATGCCTTCGAGCCGATCCATCCGATCCTCCTACGGGAAGTAGGTTATCATATTGAGGAATAGACCGTGCATGATCCCGGACCGATCTATTCCGGAATTGGGGTGGCCGCCGCAGGTGGTTATGCGCCTTCGACAATTACAGCCGCGTAGTTGGCCCCAAGGTCTCGCCAAATTCTTGAAGGCTTGCTCGCTAAACAGCCGGACCATCGCCGACGAGGTGATCGAATAAATCTGGCCTTCGGCGGCAGATTTTTGCTGCACTTGCTCACGGCAGCTAATGGCCCATCGCGACATTTCGCTGCAATGCAGAACTTGCAAGCCGGACCAATGAGTTCGCGCCTAGCAACGTGCAACGGTAGTTCGCCATCCAAGAACTTGGCAATTTGCTCCTGCTCATCTAAAGGCGGACAAGGGAGTATCGCGTTCGACAACGCTGATTGAGGCAATCCAAATCGCGTCACGCCATTCGCTGAAATCTTGAATTGATAGTTCGCCGCAATCGAACAGAGGAGACGGAACGAGTACCGGCTTTTGAATTTGGTGATATGGCCGCGAACAATGGCAAGGTGGTAACCGCAGATCGTATCCGGCAATGACAATTCGACGTGTGCCGGTACGGCGATATCTGTTCAAGACTCACTATTCTTGGTTAGTAAGACATCTCCAGCCTTCAACCCAAAACGCAAGACTTCAGACGGCGTTGCAATGCCGGACATGAACTCGATCTCATCGGTGATGAAATCGTTGTTATAGACGTCAACGTAATTACACGACCTTATAGGGATTTCATCATTCTTGTGGTTCTTGTCGACATTGCTAGACCAAACATCCGCTGAAAATTTGAGCCTTCCGACGGTCCTATGAATTGGTATTTCGCCCAGCCAGGCGTGCCCGCTCGGTTTGTATGCGGAGTACGTCTAGTGGGTCACGCAGCGACCCCCAACAACATCTTTACAATTTCTCGTTCGAGAGCTCCTATTTCTGCGGAGATTATGTCGATATTTCTTGGCGGGTTATACAGATAGAAATGCTTGTTGGTCTGAATCTCGTATCCGACTCTAGTCTTTGAATAATCGATCCAGGCCTCGGGCCAATGCGGTTAGACCTCTTTGGCAAACTAAGCACCGCAGTGGTCACGAACGAGTTCTACGAGTGCATCGTTAACCGCCTCGACCCTGCCGACAAAATCGCCCGCCTTCGCAATAGGGGAACAGCCGTAGACGGCTGTTGCTGCGCAAGGGCCGGGGTGTTGAGAGCGAAAACTGCAAGCGTAACGCAAAACATCTGGCGCACGTCGGTTCCCAAATCATGCCGCGTCGCCGAAGAAGATCGCCAGGCGCCGCGGAATGAAGAAGGCGATCGTGGCCTTGGCTCGCCGGCTGGCCGTCATCATGCACCGCATATGGGTTGACGGCACCGAGTTCCGGTGGACCCGGGAGCCAACTGCGGCAGCAGCATGAAAACCGTTCAGGATCAAACCCTGGTGCCGATTCCGAAGAGAAGCGCGAGCCCGTGAGCGACATCGACATTGCAGTGGCGGATAGTCTGAAAGTGCTTGACCTCAAACGGCCGATTAGAGAAGCGACCAAGTTCTGCATCGCAGCGAAATGTCGCGATGGGCCAAACCCATCGCGGTTTGCCAACGCGCTAATCGACGCTGGCTCGCACGGACCTATTCAAGAGGTAGAGCGCCAAAAACTGGAGCACGGCAATAACAAGCGGTCCGATGGATTTCCCAAGATCATGCTGGTACAGGCCGACGCCAGCGTCCAGCATTTGTACAATTCCCGCCAACGTGCCCAAGACCTGTAATGCCAACTCCGAACGCTTGTAGATGGCAACCAAGGTAGTTGCGGCGAGTGGTATGGTTCGCGCCGCAGCGTACAGGGCGAATATGAACGAAGCGTCCGTCGGAACGTCGCTTGCCGGTAGTATCGACGTTGGATTGATGAGCCCGGCAACAGAGAAACCGACCGCAGTTAAAACATTGATGGCGGTAATCAGCGAAGCCACAACCATCGCGGTCGTTTGTGACGGAAAGATCGACATTCAGGAAACCTCCCTGAAAATAAACATCCTGCAAACAGGTGACGTTGTCATGTCTCCGCTGGAGACGTGAGAAACATCTACGGCGGCTATTCGTCGAGGTTGCAGGTGGTACCAGAGCAAGGAGATAAAGTGTCAGAGGCTGCCATTTCCCGGCGGCTAATATCGCGATGCATCAAGGGAAGGATCGATGTGATCACGATTTACCGCGTCAGTTGGCGGCAGCGCGAACTCAGGCGACAGAAGACGTCCGTTCAAGAACGCTCCAGTCAAACTCGCGCGCCCAGTCTGCAAAACTGTGCCAGCGGACCTCGGGAAAATCCCTACGCAACGCAGCGATATCGGCGTCGTAGCCGACGCGGTCGAACCATTCGAACATGAGCGCTGCATCCTCGCCTTGCTGGCGAGCCACGGCGATTGGGATTTCCTGATACTTGATCGGGCGGCCGATGGCGTGCG